>CAMWOD010000039.1 GCA_947175715.1 uncultured Porphyromonadaceae bacterium | reverse complement strand
GTCGAACAAGTCGCTGAAAATAGCGTTAATGGCTGTACCTGCCTCCCTCATACAGCTTTATGGCTACGGAGTGGGATTCATCAAGGCATATTTTTCGAAAATTATACTCCGTCGCGGCCGCGACGTGAACCAAGAAATTGAGATGCGTCGTGGAAAGTAATACAAAAACCGTGGTGCCGAGTTTCCGCATACATGACCTGAACGACGATGACCGTCCTCGTGAAAAGGCCATACAGCATGGTGTCGAGTCGCTAAGCAATGCTGAGTTGTTGGCGATAGTTTTTGGGTCGGGACTGCCAGGACAATCGGTGATACAACTAAGCCAGGAAATACTCAATGACAATGACAACAGGCTTTCGAGGCTCGCAAGGCTTTCGATTTCTGAACTTACAAGGAAATACCGCGGCATTGGCCCGGCCAAGGCTATATCGCTGGTAGCTGCCTTTGAGCTTGGTATGCGATGCCAGGTTGACTACAATATCGCCGATCCTCAGATAGTGGGGAGCAAAACGGTGTACGAAATCATGCAGCCTCACATGGCCAAATTGCGCTGGGAGGAGTTCTGGGTGCTTCATCTATCTCGATCCAACAAGGTGATTGCCCGCGAGCGGTTGAGCCACGGTGGCACAGCGGGAACACTGGTAGATGTGAAGTTGCTGATGAAGTCGGCCATCGACAAACTTTCGGCCGGAATTATCGTGGTTCACAATCACCCATCGGGTACTCTACACCCAAGCAACGATGACAACAAGCTGACGCTACGCATCAAGCAGGCGTGCCAGTTGCTCGACATCCGTATGCTCGACCATGTGATTATTGCCCCACAGGGCTATTACTCTTATCTTGACTCGGGCACACTATGACAGGTGTGAATTGTCATGCGGCATGCTGCGCAATCGCAATGAAGTCGTAGACGCATCGGTCCGTTGGTAAGATACAGGTCGCCAGTAGGGAGTTTATGAGCGTCTTTGGTTTTCAGGCAAGCTCCAAGTTCGCGTCGCAGGCAGTATCGGGTGGTCATAATGCGAGTGTTGTCGATGCTCCCTTTTTGTGTTTCGAGAGCAGGTTCTATCGATGTGGCACCATGCTCTGCGTAAAATTGCCGGGCAAGCCTGTTGGCCACGTTATCGTGGTAGGTGATATTGGTGCCATGAGGCAGGGGTGCGTCGCTATTCTCTTTGCGGCGGTATGAATATGGGTGTGTAATGTTTATGGTTCGGTTGAGCAGTTCAATGCCGTTGCGGCGCAGTTGTGTGAGAGTAGAGGCTGGGATAAACCTGTCGCCCAGGAGGTCGTTGAAATTTTCAAGTTTAAAAATTGTGTCTCCCAGTTTTCCCAACACACGTAGTCGTTGAGCCTCTTGTGGCGTTTTAGCTTCGGTATATTCCTGTTGCAGCGTGGTGGTCACTGTGGCCGATGTACCATCGACCCGACGATAGCTGATGTCGAGCGCTATCGTGTCGGTTTTAGCTGCCCTCAGTTCCATAGTGATTGGTATGGTGCGCTCAGGGGTGGCGCGCTGCATGGCATCATCCCAACTTTTATTGCGGTTGCGCCATAAGATAGTGCCGGGTGCGATATTTACATCTCCAGCAGGGTATAGTTTTGTGCCGTCCACACGGTTGAGTCGGAATCCGTGAAAAACGCCATCTTTGGAGAAATACCCCAGTCCGTCACCATTGGTGAGCTTCGAGGTGAGAGTGGCGACTATGACACCACCTTTGGTGCTTACCACTCTCCCTACACGTTCACCGATCGATTTTGGCGATGCGGTTGATGCTATGCCTTTGGAAGGATTGCCATGAAGAAAATAATCAGTGTAACCTCGGTTGAACGAGCGAGACAAGTCGGGCTTTAAATCGATGTTGCTCACGCCAAGTGATTGCCTACAGTATTTTTCGGGATTTCGTGCAATAATCTCATCGATGCGACGCCGATAGAAAGTCACTACATTTTTTACATAGTCAATATCTTTGAGGCGCCCTTCGATTTTGAATGATGATATGCCGGCTTCGAGCATCTCCTCAATAGAATCGGAGCGATTCATGTCGCGTAGCGATAGCAGATGCTCACCCTGTGGTGTGTTGATTAGATGACCTTGAGCGTCGGTAAGGCGCCAGGGCAGTCGGCATATTTGTGCACACTCGCCGCGGTTGGCCGAACGCCCCTTCAGTGCCCAACTGGCATGGCAGTCGCCACTGTAGCTCACACAAAGCGCTCCGTGTACGAATGCCTCAAGCGGCACTTTCACCTGCGAATGAATCTCTCTGATTTCATCGAGTGAAAGTTCTCGTGCAAGCACTATCTGGCTGAAACCCACTTCTTCGAGAAAATGTGCTTTGGCAGCGTCGCGGGTATCGCATTGAGTGCTTGCGTGAAGTGCGATGGGTGGTATGTTCATGCGCAGTATCCCCATATCTTGCACTATCAGAGCGTCAACCCCGATGTGGTATAGCTGAGCTATCATCTGCTCCACATCGGCTATTTCGTCATCGTAAATGATGGTGTTGACGGTTACATAAACTCTTGCTGAGAATTGATGAGCGTGCTTTACCACGCGGGTTATATCGTCGATGGTGTTGGTGGCCGAAGCTCTTGCTCCATGTCGAGGTGCACCGATGTATATTGCATCGGCACCGCAATCGATGGCTGCGATAGCGATTTCGGCGTTGCGAGCCGGGGCAAGGAGTTCGATTGGACGAGGCTTAGGCATTAAATGTTGCGATTTTTTGGGCCAGCAATTGGATGTCGCGCTCGAGCATTTGTGTCATGGCCAAGCGTTTGGTCTCACGGGTTTCACCCTCGAGCACTGAGGCTATAGTGCCGGCGGGGTCGGCCACGATATCACGTGCGGTCTGATGCATGATACGGAGCGCCTCATCACGGTCGTTGGGTATGTTGCCGTCGAGTATGGCATTGCGTACGGTGTCTTTGATCACTCCGACGATCGGACTTGATTTGAGCCCGAATGTCTCCATAATTTCTATACCGTCGACCGGTGGCTGCCAGTTGCGTAGCTGGTCTTTCTCCTCAATTTCGGCCATACGTTGTACCACAGCGTCGAAGTTGGCAAGAAAACGCTTTACTTTTTCCTTGTTTTTAGATGTGATGTCGGCTCGGCACAAGGTCATAAGGTCGTCGATGTCGTTGCCGGCGTCGACCAGCAGACGGCGTACAGCGCTGTCGGTAACACCATCCTCCACGAGGGCGATAGGACGCATGTGGAGCTCCACGAGTTTCTGCACATACTTCATATTCTCGTTCTGCGGCATCTTCATGTCGCGGAATAGGCGGGGTATCATCTTCGCGCCTATGAAGTTGTGGTTGTGGAAAGTCCATCCTATCGAGTCATCCCAGCGTTTGGTCACGGGTTTGGCGATGTCGTGAAGCAATGCACCCCAGCGCAACCATACGTTATCTGACTGCTCGGCCACTTTGTCAAGCACCTGCATCGTGTGGTCGAAATTGTCCTTGTGAGCTCTCCCTTTCACCACATCAACTCCTCTCAGGGCGTCAAGGGCCGGAAATGTCAATTTGAGGAGCCCGGTTTCGGCCTGCAATCTCCACCCGATGGATGGTTTAGGCGATTCCATCATCTTCATCCATTCGGTGACGATACGCTCGCGTGTGATGATGTCGATACGGTGGGCGTTGCGTGTAATAGCCTGAAGTGTCTCTGGAACAATGGTGAATTGCAACTGAGTGGCAAATCGGATGGCGCGCATCATCCTCAGCGGGTCGTCGCTGAATGTGATGTCAGGATCGAGCGGTGTGCGTATCAATCCGTTGTTGAGATCTTCAAGGCCGTTGAACTTGTCGACCAATTCATCGAAATGGTCGGCATTTACACGTATGGCCATGGCATTGATGGTGAAGTCGCGGCGTGAGAGGTCGTCGTCGAGAGTACCATCCTCAACGATGGGGTTGCGCGATTCACGTTGATACGACTCTTTACGTGCGCCAACAAACTCGAGTTCGGTATCGTGCCATTTTACTTGGGCGGTGCCGTAAGTGCGGAATATATTCACACGAGCGCCACGTCCAAGCTCCTTACACAGTCGCTCAGCTAACTCGATGCCGCTTCCTACTGTCACGAAATCGATATCCTTGGAGTGGCGGTGCAGCAGCAAGTCGCGCACATAGCCACCCACAACATAGCATTCGAGGCCCAGCTTGTCGGCGACTTCTCCTACGGTACGGAATATTTTCTTAGTAAGCATAAAACGTGTGTCAACCCTCAAGATCAATCAGCTCCTCAGGAGCGTTGGTGATACAACGCCATGATTCGGCGGTGACCACATAGGTGTTTTCTATGCCCACGGCACCGACTTGGGGTATTACAAATTTGGGTTCAAGTGCTATTACATTATTCTCAGCGATTATATCACGGCTGCGAGGAGCAATCACTGGCAGCTCGTTTACCTCAATGCCGATGCCGTGGCCTATGAAGCCTGCATGTTGCCGATGCCCCATGTAGTACTGCGCCAGCCCGGCTTCTTCTACAATTGCCATAGCATGTTGGTAGAGGGCTTTTGCTTCAGTGCCTGGTCGTCCCAACTTGCATAGTTCACGATGTATTCTTATAGAAGTTTCGTGGGCTTTTACGGCGATTTCGGGTATATGCCCTACGGTGAATGTGCGTGTCATATCGGTCATGTAGCCGGTATAGTTGCCATTGACATCGACCATTACCGTCATTCCTTGGCGCAGCAGTGTGCCGTTGGCTCCGACAGGGAGCGATGGATCAACACCGGCACCACCCATAGCGAAATCGTAGGGTGAAGGAGCGTCAGCATTATCTCCGGCAATCACATTGCCCATGAATAGCTCCATAGTGTCGCCCGAAATGCGAAATTGCCCCAGGCACCCCTCGCGGCGACTCAGGCGCTCAATCTCTATCTGAAGCTCAATGTCCGACATCCCTGGTACGAATAGCGATGGGATGCGACGGTAAACCATTGTATGGTGTTTACCCGATATTTCGAGCATTTTTATTTCGTAAGGTGTCTTAACCGAGCGGCATTGACGCAACAGTGGTGAAGCGTCGGCAGTTACGGCGTTAGGGAAGAGCTTTTGTAGCCTTATGATGGTATCGTAGGCCGTTGTGCCCATTTCCAGACCGATATGAGCAGGGGTCTTAATTCCCAATTTCTCAAGTGCTGATGGTATCTCCTCAGGCTTGCGGATATAAGCCACAAGTTCACCGTCGAGTTCAACGGGGCGTTTAACGAAAAATATTGGCGATCCCTCGGCAGGTATATAAGCGTACCCTAAGTACACTCGCCCGGTGAGGTAATACAGGTTGGTCAGGTCGTTGACAAGTATGGCTTGCAACGATTTGTCGGCCATGAGGCTTTGTAGACGAGAAATCCTGAGCGAGAGCTCGTCAGGCGGAAGTAGCATGAGAGTCTGTGAGTACATATTTTCCATCTCAAGTTTTATTTGTTCTGTATGAACTCTATCCCCACCATATCGATGCCGCGCAGGGTATCGACACGCATTATATGGCGCAATCTCACAGGCGCATTGTTTATGCGTGTAAATCGTGTATTGATGGTGTCGACGAGCTGGAAGTCGGTGCCCACACCCTTGCCGTGCCAGCGGCCATAGTTGTCGGCCATCTTGATGTTGAGCGTATCGAGGTGTGTGGTGCCTGTGGTGTCTTCGTAAGCTATTTCGAGATAGAGCACCGAGTAGGGATATGCGTTGGAGTGTCGCAGGCCAAGCGATAATGTTCCATCGACTATAGAGTCTTCACCAGTGATATTAAAGGTTACGGGGTCGTTATAAGCCCACCCGTCGACCGGGAGTTGCTTGTAGTCGCTATAATCATTGTGCCCGGGGAGGCAACTCCCCAAGCACAGTGATAATAAGGCTATGATAAGCAGGTTACGCATTGTTGTCGGACTTTGGTTGACGTGGTGGACGATGCTGTTGCTGGTTGACGTTGTTGGGCTTGCGTTGTTGTCGTCCTTGCTGGCGATTGTTGCGGGGCTGTTGGTCGCCGTTGTTGCGTTGCGCGTCATTATTGTTGTTGCGCTGCCCTTTTCGTCGCTTTTTCTTGTCGAATCGGGTCAGTGAGTCTTGACCTATGATGTCGCCAAACTCCTTGGTCTTCTCGACATTGGGCGCTCCCTCCCTTTCAAGTTTCAGCGGCTTTTCACCATTCTTGTTCATCGCTATCACCTCGAATGCCCGCTTGGCGTCGATGGTGACAAGGTTGGCTGCGATATTCTTGTCGGTAGAGTAGGTGATTTCACCCTTGAAGATGTCGGTCTTGAAGTGGAAGTAGGTGTGGTCGGTGGTTTCGAGGCGTATTTCGCGCGGCGGCAGTTTCTTCACACTCTCCACATAGGCATCCACCTCGAAGTTGAGGCAACATTTCAGCTTGGCGCATTGGCCGGCGAGTTTCTGTGGATTGAGCGAGAGGTCCTGAAAGCGGGCAGCGCTTGTGGCCACAGAGACAAACGATGTCATCCATGTGGCGCAGCATAGCGTACGTCCGCACGGGCCAATGCCGCCGATGCGTCCTGCCTCCTGTCGTGCTCCAATCTGCTTCATCTCAATTCGCACGCGGAATGTTTCGGCCAGTACCTTGATGAGTTGGCGGAAGTCTACTCGTTCGTCGGCTATATAGTAGAATATGGCTTTGTTGCCATCACCTTGATACTCTACGTCGCCTATCTTCATCTTGAGGTTGAGGTCTTCGGCTATCTTGCGGGCGCGGATCATTGTGTCGTGCTCGCGGGCACGAGCTTCCTCAAACTTCTCTATGTCGGCAGGCTTGGCCAGTCGGAACACTCGGCGCGTCTCGGCATCGGGCTTGATGCGAGCCTTGAGCATCTGCAGGCGCACCAGTGAGCCGGTGAGTGTCACTTGCCCGATGTCGTGCCCGGGGCTGGACTCCACAGCCACCCAGTCGCCGATTTCGAGCTGGAGGTTGTTTGAATTTTTATAGTACCCTTTGCGAGTGTTCTTAAACTGCACCTCCACCATGTCGCAATCGGTATATCCGCCGGGGATATCCTCAAGCCAGTTGTGGCATGTGAGCTTGCCTCGCGGGCCCGAAGCTACTTTGCGCGGGCATGCGCAACGGCTCTCCTTGGCGCTTTCCTCGGGTTTTAAGGGCTTATCGTTGTTGATTTCAGCCATTGCGAGTCACTATTTGGCGAAGCTTACTGCACGAGTCTCGCGGATTACGGTGATCTTCACCTGTCCGGGGTAGGTCATCTCGTCCTGAATGCGCTTGGCTATTTCGGCCGATAGTTTTTCGGTTTCGACATCGTCGATCTTATCAGCACCTACTATCACGCGCAATTCACGGCCTGCCTGGATGGCATAGGTCTTTATTACGCCGGGATAAGACATGGCCAATTGCTCGAGGTCGTTGAGACGTTTGATGTAGGCCTCCACTATCTCGCGGCGAGCGCCGGGACGAGCTCCCGAAATGGCGTCGCACACTTGTACGATGGGAGCAAGCAGCGAGGTCATCTCCACTTCATCGTGGTGAGCGCCGATAGCGTTGCAAATCTCAGGCTTTTCTTTGTATTTCTCGGCGAGTTTCATACCCAGGATAGCGTGCGGCAGTTCTGGCTCATCGTCGGGCACTTTGCCTATAT
>CAMWOD010000038.1 GCA_947175715.1 uncultured Porphyromonadaceae bacterium | reverse complement strand
CTACTACACATCTCCATCCACCTTACTCCCGACGTATCATTATCTGACATCCTTGAATGATGCCTGCGCAATATCCCCTACAGTTTAATCTATTATAAAAAATGAGTATCTTCGCGTAAAATTACTCAAAGATGATTACACAGGAACAGCTCAAGGAAGCGCAGCAACGACGCGACGCGCTATATCACTACCTCGACATCGACACCAAGAAAATCCAAGTGGAGGAGGAGGAACTTCGCACCCATGTGCCCGACTTTTGGGAGCACCCCAAAGAGGCACAGGCTCAGATGAAGAAAATCAAAGACCTGCAGCAGTGGATCGAGGGGTATGCCGAAGTGGCCAAGGCCGTTGAGGAGGTAGAGCTGGCCTGGGACTTCATCAAGGAGGAACTTGTGGAGGAGGCCGAGCTCGACTCACTCTACGCCGATGCGATGGACAAAATCGAGAAACTTGAGCTCCGCAATATGCTTCGCCGCGAGGAGGACAAGATGGGCGTGGTGCTCAAGATCAACTCGGGCGCCGGTGGCACCGAGAGCCAGGACTGGGCATCGATGCTCATGCGCATGTATATGCGCTGGGCCGAGAAGCACGGCTACAAGCTGTCGATCGCCAACCTACTCGATGGCGACGAAGCCGGCATCAAGTCATGCACCATCAACATCGAGGGTGACTTCGCCTATGGCTACCTTAAGAGCGAGAACGGAGTGCATCGCCTCGTCAGGGTGTCGCCCTACAACGCCCAGGGCAAGCGCATGACCTCATTCGCATCGGTTTTCGTCACCCCGCTGGTCGACGACACAATCGAGGTGAAGGTCGAACCCGCATTGCTTTCGTGGGACACATTCCGATCGGGAGGCGCCGGCGGCCAGAACGTGAACAAGGTGGAGTCGGGCGTGCGTCTGCGCTACCAGTTTACCGACCCCTACACAGGCGAGAAGGAGGAAATCCTCATCGAGAATACCGAGACACGCGACCAGCCCAAGAACAAGGAGAACGCCCTGCGACAGCTCCGCTCGATACTCTACGACAAGGAGCTGCAGCACCGCATGCAGGAGCAGGCCAAGGTTGAAGCCGGCAAGATGAAGATAGAATGGGGTAGCCAGATACGCTCGTACGTGTTCGACGACCGCCGCGTCAAGGATCATCGCACCAATTTCCAGACATCCGACGTCAACGGCGTGATGGATGGCGACATCGACGACTTCATCAAGGCCTACCTGATGGAGTTTGCCGCCACCACCGAGTAAGAGCTCTCACATCACATCAGCCCGTAGATAAATATCACTATGATGCATGCTGGAGCAAGCCATCGCATGGCTATGCGCAGCAGCGTCAGCAACCACTGTGGGCATCGGTTGTTGATCGACAGCTGGTGGTTGAGAAATTTGCGGTCGACCACCCACCCTACGAATATCGACACGATAATTCCGCCGATCGGCAGCAGTATGTTGGACGAAACGTAGTCGAACAGGTCGAAAATCGTCTTGCCGTACATTGTAACACCGCTCAGTGGCCCGAACGACAATGCACACAGCGTGCTCAGCACCAACAGCCCGCCAATCACCACAGCGGCCGCCCCGCGACGCTTCATCTTGCAGTTCTCTATAAAGAAGGCGGTAGGAATCTCGCACATTGATATTGTAGACGTAATGGCGGCAAAAAATAGGAGAACAAAGAAGAATATCGCCCACACAGCGCCACCGGGCATCTGCACAAACATCGCCGGCAGTATCTCGAACACAAGCTTCGAACCCGCCTCGGGAGTCATGCCGTAGGTGAAAACCGCCGGAAATATCACAACACCCGCGAGGACAGCCACAAGCGTGTCGAGCACCGACACAGTCACAGCACTCTTGAGCAGCGGAGTCTCATCGTTGAAATAAGAAGCATACGTGAGCAGGCACGTCATGCCCAGACTCAGTGAGAAGAAAGCCTGACCCATGGCATCTATCACCATCGATGGCGACAGCTTGGTGAAGTCGGGGTTGAACAGGAAGTCGAGACCCTCGGCCGCCCCCGGCATCATCAATGAGTTCACACAGAACATCACGAGTATCAGGAAGAGCAGAGGCATCAATATATTTGACATCCGCTCTATACCCTTCTCCACGCCGCGCACTATCACCAGGAAGTTGAGCACCAGGAACAGCACCGTCCACCCCACGGTGCGCACCGGATTGGCCACAAATCCGCCAAACCGCGCCGAGTAGTCATCAACCACCTGCGGGTCAAAGAGCTGCGTCACCGACCAGTAAAGATATTCCAAAATCCACCCGGCCACCACCGAGTAGAAGCTGAGTATCAGCACCGATGCAAGAATGCCGATAATTGGCACCGACTTGAAAAAACGCTTGCCCGAAATAGCGGCAATAGCCCCAGCACCACCGCGGTGGGTGCCGCGGCCGAGCACAAACTCAGCCAGCATCACCGGGACTCCAACAGCGAACACGCATATCACATATATTAATAAGAACGCTCCACCTCCGTTCATGCCCGCCTCGTAGGGGAAACGCCATATATTGCCAAGACCCACAGCCGAGCCCACTGTGGCCGCTATAACTCCGGTGCGCGTCACAAACTGCGAACGCTTACTCTTTTCTGCCATTCTACCTATTATAATTGCGAATTGTGATATATTGGCCACAAAGATAGCCAAATTAGTTCACTACCCAACAATATATCACAGCCAAGTCACGCCAAAGCATCTAAAAAAAATGGGCAAAAGAAAATTTTTTCGCAAGATGTTGCATAGTTGATGGGAAAGCGTTAATTTTGCAAAGTTTTTTCAACCGACATCAACAGTGGGAAAGTTTTCGCAATTCAAGCTGCAGCTCAAAAGCATGCCCGAGGGCATTGACCAGGAGGTATACCACCTGGACAAGGCTTTCTTTGAGAACATGGAGAACACCGACGTGCGTGGCGCTGACCTCAACGTAGAGCTCACCACCAATCATCACGCCGGCGTGTACGACCTGCAATTTCACATCACCGGTGAGGTGACACTGCTTTGCGACCGCTGTCTCGACGACCTGATACTGCCGATTGACACAGCCTATCACATCACCGTGAAATATGGCGAAGACTACAACGACGACTCCGACGACCTCCTTGAGATACCCGAGAGCGACAACTACCTCAACGTAGCCTATATGATTTATGACACCGTGATGCTCGCCATCCCCATAAAGCATGTACACCCCCTGGGCAAGTGCAACCGTGCAATGAGCGCCCTGCTCAAGAAGCACCGCGCACGCGCCAACGACTCAGAGGATGCCTCGCTCGAGAACGAACTCATCGACGAAATGGAATCGATGGACGACACCGCCGACGCTCCCACCGATCCCCGCTGGGACGGCCTCAAAGGCTTGTCGACCGACGAAAACTAAACGAAACAACAAAACTTAAAAATAAAAAGTAGAAAATGGCACATCCTAAACGAAAACAATCAAAGACCCGCACAGCTAAGCGCAGAACCCACGACAAGGCCGCTATGCCTACTTTGGCCGTATGCCCCAACTGCGGCGCATGGCACGTATACCATACCGTATGCAACGAATGCGGATACTATCGCGGACAACTCGCCATAGAGAAATTCGCCGCTCTCTGATAATATCAAGCGTCGCCGCTCTATAGCCCGGAAACCCCATTCGGGGCCACATAATCCAACGGCATTACTTGACACTCTCCAAGCCCCTATCACCCTTCAAGGCGCAAGTCGCTCAGCGGATGATGGCACAGAGTGTCAGGGAATTGCTTTTTATAACTGATTAAGATCATCAACAAACATCCACAATGTTAAACGCACGCATTTCGGGAATCGCATCATACGTACCCGACGACATTCTCGACAACGAGATGCTGTCGAAGATGGTAGACACCAACGATGAGTGGATCACCACACGCGTAGGAATCAAGGAACGCCGCATACTCCGCCAGGAGGGTGCCGGATCATCCTTCATGGGCATCAAGGCTGTAGAGCGCCTGCTCCAGTCTACGGGTACCAAGCCCGAGGAAGTTGAGCTGCTGATATGCGCCACATCCAACCCCGACTATCGATTCCCATCAACAGCCTCGGTAATAGCTCACGGCTGCAACCTCTCCAACGCATACGCCTACGATATCCAGGCCGCCTGCGCCGGTTTTATCGTGGCCGTGGAAGATGCCGCCGCCTATATCAAGTCGGGCCTCCGCAAGAAGGTGGTGGTAGTGTGCGCCGAGAAGATGTCATCGATGGTCAACTATGAAGACCGCTCTACATGCGCCCTCTTCGGCGACGCTGCAGCAGCCGTGCTCATCGAGCCCACCGATCGCCCCGTAGGCGTGATTGACGCAGTGATGCACGTCGACGGTATCGGTCGCGAGCACCTGCTGATGAAAGCCGGAGGCTCGGTGAAACCCACCACCGTCGAGACAGTACTCGCAGGCGAGAACAAGCTCTATCAGGAAGGTCGACAGGTCTACAAGCACGCTGTGACCGACATGCTCACATCGTCGCTCGACGTGATGAAACGCAACAACCTCACCGCCGACGACATCGACTACCTCATACCCCACCAGGCCAACATGCGCATCATCGAGGCCGTGGCCGACCGCGCCGGTGTGCCCATGGATAAGGTGCTTGTCAACATCGAGTATCGCGGCAACACCTCAGCAGCGTCAATACCCCTGTGTCTTGACGAGTGCAAGAGCCAGCTGAAACCAGGCGACAAGCTGATACTCACAGCTTTCGGTGCCGGATTCACCTGGGGAGCCATGTATCTTATCTGGGACCTCTAACACCCTCGTGGCAAAAAAAATTTACTTAAATAGCATCTTTTCAGGTGCTATTTTTGTTTTATTATCAGAGGCCACCGATTTTGGTGAGCTCCAGATATAACTTTTAAAGATTTTTTATTATGGCTGAAGAACATAAAGCAGGATTTGTCAACATAGTAGGTAACCCCAACGTAGGTAAGTCGACACTGATGAACGACCTTGTAGGTGAGCGCGTGAGCATCATCACCTCAAAGGCCCAGACAACACGACACCGTATAATGGGTATCGTCAACACACCCGAGTATCAGATCGTATTTTCCGACACTCCCGGAGTACTATCGCCCAAATATAAGCTCCAGGAGAGCATGCTCAACTTCTCGGAAGGCGCCCTCACCGACGCCGACATTCTGCTGTATGTGACCGATGTTGTAGAGGACCCCACCAAAAATGCTGACTTCCTCGCTAAGGTAGCCAAGGAGAAAGTGCCCGTGCTGCTGGTAATCAACAAGATCGACCTTGTAAAGAGTCAGGAAGAGCTTGAAAGCATCGTGGCCAAGTGGCGCGACCTGCTCCCCAATGCCGAAGTATTCCCCACATCGGCCAAAGAGCATTTCAACGTCGACAACCTTATGAGCCGCATCGTGGAGCTGCTCCCGGTCAATCCACCCTACTTCGGCAAGGATGCCCTTACCGACAAGCCGGCCCGCTTCTTCGTCACCGAGATAATCCGCGAAAAGATACTGCTCAACTACGACAAGGAGGTGCCCTACTCTACCGAAGTTATCGTCGAGAAATTTGACGAAAAGGAGGGCGCAATCCACATCATGGCTGTAATCTACGTAGAGCGTGACTCACAAAAGGGCATCCTTATAGGTAAGGGTGGCTCAAAGCTCAAGAAAGTAGGCACCGAGGCGCGCAAGGATATCGAAGCTTTCTTCGGCAAGAGCGTATACCTCGAATTGTTTGTCAAAGTCGAGGCCAACTGGCGCAACCGTGAGAACAAGCTGAAAGCCTTCGGCTACATCGAATAATATAAGTACAATCTTAAAAACCCTCATAAACCAAAATGAGCCAACTCGTAGCTATAGTAGGGCGCCCCAACGTGGGTAAATCAACCCTATTCAACCGACTGACACAGTCGCGCCAGGCCATCGTGGATGATACCGCCGGCACTACACGCGACCGCCAGTACGGCAAAGTAGACTGGAACGGCAAGGAGTTCTCAATCGTCGACACCGGCGGCTGGGTAGTAAACTCCGACGACGTTTTCGAGTCGGAAATCAACAAGCAAGTATACCTCGCCATAGAGCAAGCCGACGAAATACTCTTTGTAGTCGACGCAATGAACGGTGTAACCGACCTCGACGACCATGTGGCCGAGATACTCCGCAAGTCAAGAAAACCGGTTATCCTCGTGGCCAACAAAGTCGACTCCAACGACTGGCTTTACAACGTACCCGAGTTCTACAAACTCGGTCTGGGCGAGCCCTACCCAGTGTCGGCAGTCAGCGGATTCGGCACCGGCGACCTCCTCGACGAGGTAGTCAAGAAACTCCCCGAGAAGGATGACGACGGCGCCGACCAGCTCGACGACATACCCAAATTTGCCATCGTCGGGCGTCCTAACGCCGGTAAATCATCGCTTATCAACGCATTTATAGGCGAGGAGCGCAATATCGTGACCAACATCGCAGGCACCACACGCGACTCAATCTACACGCGCTACAACAAATTTGGCTTCGACTTCTATCTCGTCGACACCGCCGGCATACGCCGCAAAAGCAAGGTCAACGAGGATATCGAGTACTACTCGGTGATACGCTCTATCCGCGCCATCGAGGCCTCCGACGTGTGCATCCTCATGATTGACGCCACACGCGGCATCGAGAGCCAGGACTTGAGTATCTTCTCCCTGATACAGCGCAACAAGAAAGGCTTGGTAGTGTGCGTCAACAAATGGGACCTTGTGGAAGACAAATCGGTGGAGGCAATACGCCACTTCGAAGATGCCATACGCAACCGTCTGGCTCCGTTCACCGACTTCCCCATCATCTTCACCTCAGCGCTCACCAAGCAGCGCATTTTCAAGGTGATAGAGACAGCCGTGCAGGTATATCAAAACCGCAAACGCACAGTGCCCACATCGCAGCTCAACACCGTGATGCACGAAGCCATCGAGGCCTACCCGCCGCCAGCCAACAAGGGTAAATTCGTGCGCATCAAGTACGTAACGATGCTCAAAGGTGCGCAGGTGCCCACATTCATATTCTTCTGCAACCTGCCGCAATGGGTCAAAGAGCCCTACCGCCGATACCTTGAAAACAAGATACGCGAGAATTGGGACTTCAACGGCACCCCCATCAACATATTCATGCGCGAAAAGTAATCCACACTTTCATATACCCAACGGAGGTGGGCCGGGCTCAAACCCCGACCCACCTCCTTGCTATCTATATGTATTCAAAGAGACGATCACACCGCTCTGGCCGATTAGCTTACCACCCCTAAGTAATAACGTTATATCATTTCTTATACTTCCTTTCAAAAAGCTCAATATGATCTTTACCCCAATTAAGCATACTATCGATTATCGGGATAAGCGATAATCCAAGTTCTGTGATCTTATACTCCGAGCGCGGTGGCAGTTCAGGATAAATCTTCTTCTCCACAAGCCCGTCATTTACCATCTCCCTCAATTGAATGTCCAATACGCGTGGTGCCGCCTCGGGCAGCCTCTTATGAACCTCATTAGGCCGCAGTGGTGTTCCATCCCTCAACTCATCAAGTATACAGGATTTCCATTTTGATTCAATAAGACTCATAGTCAATCGCAAAGGACAATCGAGGTCAACCGGTATTTTCGTGTCGTATGCGATTTTTTGTTTTTTGGATAGGTAAACAGTAGTGCATTGTGTAGG
>CAMWOD010000037.1 GCA_947175715.1 uncultured Porphyromonadaceae bacterium | reverse complement strand
CTGTAAGCCTATTTATTTAATTCCATGAACAAACTGCTTATAGCAACTTTATTTTCTGTTTTGCCTCTGTTGGTAAGCTCATGCTCCGACAGCAAGTCAGACGCACCCACCCCTCCACCTGCTCAGGTGACTATAACAGCCACACCACAATCAATCACATCGGGCTACGACGCTTTTGAGACCACAGTCACCATCACATCCGATGCCGACTGGGCCATAATATCCGATGCCGACTGGTGTACCACCACCCCTCGCGGTGGCAGCAAGGGGATAGCCACCAACGTGAAGGTAAAGCTGACTTCAAATGGAGGCGCCACCACCCGCACAGCCAAGCTCACCGTAAAGAGCGGCGGCAAGGAGTTGGTAATACCCGTGAGTCAGGAGGCACGCCCCACACTCAACGTTTCTACCAATAAGGTAGGTTTCGGAGCGCAGGCATCGACTACCACCATCACTGTTGACGCCTACACCGATTGGAGTGCCACCTGCAATGCCGATTGGTGCACCATTGCTCCCGCATCGGGCGAAGGTGGCTCGGCTACCGTAACTATCAGCGCCACAGCCAATACTACCTCGGCCGAGCGCAATGCCACCATCACCTTCAAGGCCGGTGAGCTCACATGCGATGTGGCCGTAAATCAGTATACCGACGAAATTACCGCCCCCGAGGGTTACACCCTTGTGTGGCATGACGAGTTCAATCTGCCCAACGGCTCGATGATCAACACCCAGGAGTGGTACTACGACGACTGGGCTCCCGGTTATGTCAACAACGAGTTGCAGCGCTATGTGCCCGGCAAGCTGGGCGACGAGTACACCGCCATCATTGAGGATGGCATACTCAATATTATCGCGCGCAAGTACAATAATCAAGTAATCTCAGCACGTATCAACACCCGCCAGCTGTGGCAGTACGGATACTTCGAGGCACGCCTGAAGCTCCCCAAGGGTAAGGGTACATGGCCTGCATTCTGGATGATGCCTGCCAATGGTGGCAACTGGCCCCACTGCGGTGAGATAGATATCATGGAAGAGGTGGGCGTGAATCCCAACTACACTTCATCGTCGATTCACACCACCACTTACAACCACATGATCAATACGCAGAAGACTGCTGAACGCTACACCCCGGGTGCCGAGGAAGAATTCCATATCTACGCCCTTGAGTGGACTCCCGACTACATCCGCACCTATGTTGACGGCCAGCCATTGCTCTACTTTGCCAACGATGGCGCCGGCAACGACAACACATGGCCTTTCAACAAGCCTTTCCACCCCATCCTCAACCTGGCCTGGGGAGGCGACTGGGGCGGCTGGAACGGAGTGAACGAATCGGCACTCCCTGCCACCTATCAGATAGACTATGTGCGTGTATTCCAAAAGAAATAGTCACAGACATTACGATACTAATCACTTGACCTATATTCACTTGACCAATAATTAAGAAATACAATTGACAAGGGATAATTAGACTGTTAAGGTAGCTGCGGAGGGCCCTCGTGGTCCGTGGGTCCTCCGCATTTTTTAATACCGCGAAGAGACAATATATAAATAACATAACCAACCTATAACCCATAATTCAATAAACCACAAACCATTATCAGATGAAAAGATTAACCTTATTTCTGATCGCTCTGATGGCATGCCTGGGTATATATGCACAGGATGTCAGTGTATCCGGTACGGTGGTGTCACAAAGCGACGGTGAGCCTCTGATAGGCGCGTCAGTGCTTGTGAAGGGCGCCAAAGGCGGCGTCGCCACTGATTTTGACGGAAAGTTTACAATCAAAGCCCAGACGGGTTCTACCCTGCTCATCTCCTATATCGGCTATACGCCCAAAGAGGTGAAAGTGCAAGGTAACATGTCGGGTCTCACCATCTCGCTACTTGAAGACGCCCAGATCCTCGACGAGGTTGTGGCCATCGGTTACGGTACACAGAAGAAGAGTGTCGTTACCGCCGCCATCTCTACCGTGAACTCGGAGACTCTCGAGCAAACGGCTCCTCTGAACGTTGCCAACGCACTTAAGGGTGTCACCGCCGGTGTCACCGCTACTACCGCCAACGGTCAGCCTGGCGCTACCGCCCAGATTCGTGTGCGTGGTGTCGGTACAATCAACGACTCCAACCCCTTGTACATCGTCGACGGTATGCCCATCGAGGGTGGTATCGACTACCTCAACCCCAACGATATCAAGAGCATCGAGGTGCTCAAGGATGCCGCTTCGGGTGCTGTCTACGGTGCTCGTGCCGCCAATGGTGTAATCCTCGTCACCACCAAGTCGGGCCAGGCAGGCCGCGCCAAGGTGACCTACGATTTCTCTTACGGATGGCAGTCAAAGCAGAAAACCGTTGACATGCTCAACGCCACTCAGTATGCCATCATGAAGAATGAAGGCTACATGAACATCGGTCAGCCCGCTCCTTACGCCGATCCCTACAGCTACGGCGCTGGCTTCGACTGGCAGAAGGCTATCTTCAACGACAATGCTCCGGTGATGAACCACCAGCTGTCGGTTTCGGGTGCCTCTGAGAAGGTCAACTACTACCTCTCGCTCGGCTACTACGACCAGGAAGGTATCATCGGTGGTAACTACAATCAGTCAAACTACAACCGCTTGACCCTCCGCAGCAACAACACCTACACACTGATGGACGAGTCGAAAAAGCGTAACTACCTCAACAAGTTCGTCCTCACTACCAACTTGTCATACGCCCGCATCCACTCAGTAGGATTCGGTGGCGGTGGTGCCTACTATGGCGCTCCTATCACCAACGCTCTGGGTATGTCGCCTATGCTTACTCCACTGCTCGCTCCCGGCTCTGACCTCTACAACGAGCAGCTCGCTTACTACGCCGGCAACGAGAAATACGTGCCCCGCTACAACAAGGAAGGCTATCTCTACATGATTCCTGAGGCTCACGGTGGTGGCTATCAGGAGCTCGACAACCCCTTCTACCGCTGGTCATTCCCCGCTGGCAAGAACTGGAGCCACAAATTCGTGACCAACATCATCGGTGAACTCCAACTGTGGGATGGCATCAGCTATCGCATCAGCTTCGGCGGCGACCTCGCATTCTGGGGCGGCGACAGCC
Source organism: uncultured Porphyromonadaceae bacterium (assembly GCA_947175715.1). Taxonomy (GTDB): domain Bacteria; phylum Bacteroidota; class Bacteroidia; order Bacteroidales; family Muribaculaceae; genus JAJPXC01. Next base: position 4,586 of record CAMWOD010000037.1, on the reverse strand, counting down.
ACAGCGAACCCTCTTACTACACCAACCTCGTGAATACCGACGCCATCCACGCATCAGCTTCTTCCAACATGAACCGCGGCTGGGTATGGCAGGTTGAGAATATACTCCAATACGACAAGACCTTCGGCAGCAACCACATCAACGTAGTGCTCGGCCAATCAGGCAAGCAGTCATCGGGATGGTGGATCAACGCTTCGGCCAACAAGCTCTATAACTTCGACAAACCTTGGGTAACCGTGGCACAGGGTGCTCCCGGTGAGGCTGACGGTGGTAACCGTACAGGTAACGCCGGTCCCAACTCGGCTTGGCCCAAGCTGCTCTCATACTTCGGCCGTGTATCTTACGACTACGCTGGCCGCTATATGGCTCAGGTGACAATGCGTCGTGATGGTTCATCGCGCTTCGGTGCCAACCACAAGTGGGCTACATTCCCATCGTTCTCACTCGGTTGGAATCCCACCTCTGAGTCATTCCTGGAGAATCGTCCCAACTGGTGGTCACACACTAAGGTTCGCCTCTCTTGGGGTAAGAACGGTAACGAGTCAATCGGTGACTTCGCTTACACCGTGCTCACCACCGGTAACAACAACTACTACTTCGGTCCCGAGGGCGTAAGCTCAACCTACGGTTCAAAGGCATCAGGCCTTGCCAACCCCGATCTGAAGTGGGAGGAATCAACACAGACCGACTTCGGTCTTGACTTCGGCTTCTTCGACAACTCACTGCAGTTCAACATCGACTGGTATAAGAAGACCACCAACGGCATGCTTATGACCATGATGATTCCTACCTATGTGGGTGAGACCAAGCCTATCGGTAACGTAGGTAAGATGGAGAACACCGGTGTCGAGATGAACCTGCTCTGGGCCCACAACTTCGGTCCTGTAGAGTTCAACATCGGCGGTAACCTCTCTTACGTGAAGAACCGACTCGTCAACCTCGGCAACGCCGACGGATGGCGCTCAGAGGTAAGCAATGCTACAGCCGGCGATATCGCACGTTCGATGAACGGCGAGGTATTCCCCTTCTTCTACGGCTACAAGACAGCCGGTCTATTCCAGAACCAGGAGCAGGCCGACGCTTACAACCAGAAGTATGGCCTCAACCCCGGCAACGTGGCTTACTACGCACAGCCTGGCGACGTGATCTTCGTTGACACCAACAACGACGGCCAGATCAACGCCGACGACCGCACCAAGATCGGTAAAGGTATGCCCGACTGGACCTACGGCTTCAACCTCGGCGCAGGTTGGAAGGGCTTCCAGCTCACCGCCTACTTCCAGGGCGTATGGGGCAACCAGATCTACGACGCATCGCTCCGCGGCGACACACCTGCCAAGAACCTCCCCAGCTGGATGCTCAACCGCTGGACCGGCGAAGGCACATCCAACAAGATCCCCGTATATCGCCTCGCCGACTCACGCAACTGGCAGAGCTCTGACCTGTACATCCACTCAGGCGCTTACCTGCGTTGCGCTAACCTGACTCTGTCGTACACCCTCCCCGCCAACCTCACACGCAAGGTGGGCGTAGACAACTTCCGCGTATATTTAATGGGCGAAAACCTCTTTACCGCCACCAAGTATCATGGATTCACTCCTGAGGTGGGCGACGGCACCAGCATCGGTATCGACTACGGTAACTACCCCGAGGCTCGCACATATACCATCGGTTTCAACCTGTCATTCTAACCCTTATCAAATAAATCGACAACAACAATGAAACTAACAAAATATATAGTTTTAACCGCGGTAGCGGCCCTGGGACTCGGAGCAACCTCTTGCGGTTCTGACTGGCTCGACATTACCAACAATACGCAGGACCCCGTTGAGGACTACTACAACACCGAGGACAACATCTTCCAGGCTGTAGTGGCTGCTTACGACCCCTTGCACTGGTTTGACTACGCCAACAACTACACTGGCTTCAACATCTACCCCGAAGTAATGGGCGACCAGGTATTCCCCGGTGGTGGCGACGTGAGCGATATGGACCAGTGGAAAGGTGTGTTCAACTTCAACATCACCCCCACCAAGGTGCTCGACACCAACTACTCCAACGCTTATTCAGGCGTAAAGCGCTGCAACGACGCTCTTTACTACATGAACAACTACTGGACTCCCGCCAACGAGCTCCAGGAGCAGCACCGCAAGCGCTACGAAGCTGAGGTGACTGCACTGCGCGTGTTCTTCTACAACCACCTGTGGCACTGGTGGGGCAACATTGTGTACTATACCGACCGTCTCTCGGGCGACTATATCGCTCCCCAGTATACCGCCGACCAAGTATACGAGTTTATGATTGAAGACCTTGAGACAGTGATTGCCGCCAACGTTCTCCCCGAGAAATGCGAGGGTGCTGAGCTGGGCCGTGTTACCAAGCACTTCGTGTACATGCTCTATACTGAAATCGTAATGTATCAGAATGATGCTTCACGCTATCCCACAGCTCTCCAGTATATGGAAGAGATCATCAACTCAGGCAAATATGACCTGATGGAAGACTTCGCACAGATCTGGACCGTAGCTGGCGAGTGGTGCAAAGAGTCAGTATTTGAAATCAACTACTCTGACTTTCAGGCTACACGTAACTGGGATTGGGGTGGCACCGCCGGCGGTACTGTAGTACCCTGTATGATACTCCCCCGCGGTTATGATAGCCGCGACGGTATCCACGACAACACCGGCTGGGGCTTCGGCACCGTACGTCCCTCGACTTACGCATCATACGAGGAGGGCGACCAGCGTCGCGACGCCTCTATCTGGGCTCCCGAGGCAGGATCGTACACTATCGGTTATCAGGACACTGGCTACTTCCTGGCCAAGTATGCCGGCTTGATCGGCGGTAACTCCGGTCAGCTCGCCGACGCCGTGCTCAACTACAACAACAACCTGCGTCTGTATCGCTTCTCCGAGGTGCTCCTCAACGCCGCTGAGCTTGGCTCGCCCAACAAGCAGCAATACCTCGACCGAGTACGCGCCCGCGCTGGTGTAGGCTCAATCACCGCTACTACCGACAACATCATCCAGGAGCGCGCTCTCGAGTTCCTCGGTGAAGGCAAGCGCTACTGGGACCTCATCCGCACCGGCCTGGCCAAAGACTACCTTGTGCCCGGAAATGAAATTCCCGACGATCGCAAAGGCTCATACACTGACAATAAGAAGTACATCCCCTTCCCGCAGTCAGAAATCGACCAATGCCACGGCACTCTCAAGCAGAACGACCAGTATTTCCTGTAACTAATAGCATTAAAATTTAAAGATGAAATCAATAAATAAAATCTTCAGATTCGGTATCTTGGCCGGAGCAGCACTGGCTATAACCAGTTGCGCCGACGAAGACTACAATCTGCCTTCGCAGGCCGGTATACCCGTGGCTTCAAACTATACCATCGGGGTGACGGTAGATGAGCTTAATAATGTGGAGCTCAACATTCTCACCGCCGACGGCCAAAAGGCTATGGGTGTCTACCCGATATGGTATGTAAACGGCAGCACACGCCCATCGACCTCACTCACCTACCGCGATCTTATCACCACAGCCGGTGAATACCCCGTGGAGATGAAGGTGGGTAACTCTAACGGTGTGTCGGAAGGCTCGGTCAATGGCACTATCGTCATTACCAAGACCATCTTTGACTTCACTCCCTACATGACAGCCCTCACCAACGGTTCGACCAAGGAATGGGGTGTCGACGGCACCAAGCAAGGAAACATGGCTTGTGGCGAAAGCCCCACAAACCCCGCCAACTGGTGGAATGGCGAGCCCGGTTGCAAGGAAGCGGAGGGAGTATACGAAAACATCCTCACCTTCGGCTACACAGGCCAGGAGACTACCGGTTCTTACGTATTTAACCCCGGTACTGCCGGCACCGTATACGTAAACCAGGGCGTGCAGTCGCTCGAAGGTCTTACCGTGAACAACCCTGGCGACGGTAACGACTTCCGCGTGGCTGTGGGCACTCAGGAGACCACTTTCTCACTTGTGCCCGAAGGCTCAAGCCTCTACATCACTCTGCCCGCTCACACCCTGTTCCCCTACATCCCCTCGACCGAGGGCTTCGACGCTCCTAAGTATCGCATCGCAAGCTTCAGCCGCAACGAGATCGTGCTCACTCAGGATCTCCCCGGCATCTCTTGGCAGTACATCATCGCTCCTAAGGGCGCTGCCGACGTGACCACCACCGGCTTCAAGTACGACTACGAGCACAACCTGTGGAAGGATGCCGAGGTGACTGTACAGTCTACATGGTTTGCCGACGGCGGTTGGAATGAACTTTCACCCCAGCCCACCGTGGAGATCACCCCCAACAAGGGCTTCACCTTCACCGCTCCCGAGGCTACAGGTAATGACCAGTGGCAAGGTCAGGTACACATCGGCACCAACATCCCCGTGAAGGCCGGCGTGACCTACGACTTCTCTTGCAACATCACTGTGCCCAAGGATGGTTCAGTCACAGTTAAGCCTCAGATGGATGGCGACGACAACGTATACTTCACTGCCGACCGCGTTGACGTGAAAGCTGGCGGTTCGATCGTATGGTTCTCCGACGTAGAGGGCTTCGACGGCACTCTCAAGATCGCCTT
>CAMWOD010000036.1 GCA_947175715.1 uncultured Porphyromonadaceae bacterium | reverse complement strand
GTGTAACGTTGGTGATTTCGGAGGTTGAAGATTCGCGGGTCGGTTTTTCGCTTGATGGCGACCTCACGTTTCCGTCAGCAATGTTGTTTTAGTAGATAGATTGTGTGTGTTTCTTTTACGTGATGCAAAGGTAGCGCTTTCGGGTGTGTTTGTCAAGTATTTTGACGTGATAAATAGTTAATTAGTGTATAATTGGCGCCAATTTCCCATTTTTTGGGTTTACTTAATATATATAAACTAAATTCATGCGAAATGATGAAAATTTTTGACAAGGATTTGGTAACTTCGCGCACAGATAACATTGATAAGGATGGAAACTTCAGCTGACCCCAAGCTTGGAATTGATAGGGTAGTTGCTACCCTGGCATCGGAGGACAATCTTCGTAGCATGTGCCACATGCGGTGGCGCGGCGAGCCCCTGCCTTCACAGGCCGACGTAAAGGAGATTATCGATTTATTCCGAGCCTTGATGTTTCCGGGCTTCTTTGGCAACAGCGATGTCAACCGCTCCAATATCCTCTACCACACGGGGCTGCTCGTTGAGCAGATCACTCACCTACTTGGACAGCAGATAGCCGCCGGTCTGGCTTTCGGCGAAGAATGCGACGCCAATCTCAACATTGACCATATACTCGATCAAGGGTTTGACAAAGCTCAACAGCTCGTTGAGAAGCTGCCCGAGCTGCGCCAGGCGCTCGAAGCCGACGTTAGGGCCACATATCTGAGCGATCCTGCCGCGCTGTCGACCCAGGAAGTGATATTCTGCTACCCCGGCATCAAGGCTATAGCCAACTACCGCCTGGCTCATGCCCTGCTGCAGCTTGACGTGCCCATAATACCGCGCATGATCTCGGAGCAGGCCCATAGCGAGACTGGTGTCGACATCCACCCCGGGGCCTCGATAGGGCGCTCGTTCACCATCGACCACGGCACCGGCGTGGTGATCGGAGCCACCGCCATCATAGGCGACAACGTGAAGATATACCAGGGTGTCACACTGGGTGCCCGCTCTTTCAGCCTTGACGACAATGGCAATCCTGTGAAGGGCACACCCCGCCATCCCATCATAGGCAACGACGTGATAATTTACTCCAACGCCTCCATACTGGGGCGCATCACCATAGGCGATGGCGCCATAATAGGGGGCAACGTATGGGTAACGACCGACGTGGCTCCCGGCGAACGAGTGCTTCAGGGGCGACACGTCGAGAAGAAAGATTAATCACGATTTATACCTTAGAGACTCAACATATCAATAAAAATAACATCCCACCAACCTGCATATACCGATGAACGAAAAATTTGAAATGGTAGCCAAAACCTTCCAGGGACTTGAAGAAGTTTTGGCCGAAGAGCTCCGCAATCTTGGGGCCGAGAATGTAGCCCCCGGCCGCCGCGCTGTCACTTTTGATGGTGACCTCGCCACTCTCTACAAGGCCAATCTGTGCTGCCGCACCGCTCTGCGAATACTCAAGCCTTTCTACAAGTTCATCGCCGCCGACCCCGATGCGCTCTACGAGATGGTAAAGGAATATGACTGGACCTCGATACTCACTCTCGACAAGACCTTCGCCGTGGACATGACAGCCTACTCCGAGGACTTCTCGCATTCGCGCTACGCCACCTACCGCGTGAAGGATGCGATAGTCGACTACTTCAAGGATCGATTTGGCCCTAACGCACGTCCCAAGGTGCGCCTCACCGATGCCGATGTGATAATCAACGTTCACATCTCGGGCGATCGTGTCACACTATCGCTCGACTCATCGGGCGAATCGCTCCACAAGCGCGGCTACCGTGTGGCTCAGACCGAAGCGCCCATCAACGAGGTGCTCGCTGCCGGCATTATACTTATGAGCGGATGGAGAGGTGATGCCCCATTTGTCGACCCCATGTGTGGCTCGGGCACATTCCTCACCGAGGCAGCTTTGATAGCCGCCAACATCATGCCCGGCGTATTCCGCAAGAGCTTCGCATTTGAGCATTGGAAGGACTTTGACGCCGATCTCCTCGAGTCGCTCTACAACGACGACTCGGCCGAGCGCGAAATCGAGCATCCCATCGTCGGCGCCGACATATCGCCCAAAGCCGTGGCCATAGCCCGCGCCAACATCAAGGCTGCAGGCATGTCGAAATACGTTCAAGTAGAATGCAAGCCCCTGGCCGAGTGGGACGAAGCTCCGGCCAACGGAGTATTAGTGACCAATCCACCCTACGGCGAGAGAATCTCGGTGGAAGACATGGATGGGTTGTATGAACTTATCGGACAAAAACTCAAGCGAGTATTCAAGGGCTACCACGCATGGCTCATAGGGTATCGCGACGAATATTTTAAGAAAATCGGCCTCACACCTTCGCGCAAAGTAGAACTGCTCAACGGCTCGCTCGAATGCGAGCTGCGCGAGTACGTGATATTTGAGGGTGACTATAAATCGTTCAGGGCAAGCGGCCAACACATCAAGGCCGTAGAGGAGCACATCGAGGAGCGCGATAAGCGCGACCAGCATTTCAAATCGCAACGCCGCAAATCGGATGCCGAGTGGGCTTGCGACGCCCGCGACCGCGGATTTGGCGGCCGCACAGCCCAGAAGGGGAAACCCTCGGCAGGGCGCAGCTTCGACCGCGACGGCCAACGCCCTGGCGCTCCTCGCAACAAGCTCGAAGAGCGCTACCAGCCCAAGACACATCGCTTTGCTCCTAATGATCGAAATAATTCCGACGCACCACGCGCGCCAAGGGTCAACAATGCTGCAGCTCCACGTCCAGCAGCCACACACAGCGACAACCCACTGGCCGTGCGACGCAACATCAATGCCCTTAAGTCGATCCAAGGACGCCAACCATCACTACCCCCCACCGACGGGGAGCAGAGCGGCAACCTGCGCTCGCGCCGCGGCTGGAAGCGTCGTGACAACTCAGAGGATTAACCCCTCCCTTTCGGCATGACATTCAACTCTCTTCCGTTCGTCGTATTTTTCCCTATAGTCTTTCTGCTATACTGGTTAGCGGGGAGGACCGGGAGTAAGAGTTGGCGGTTGCAGAACCTCATACTGCTATGTGCGAGCTACACGTTCTACGCATGGTGGGACTGGCGCTACCTATGCCTCCTGATGGGTGTCACCGTCACCACTTACATCACGTCGCTACTCGCCGCTCGCCGAGATCATGCACTGCTATGGACCACTGTCAACATAGCGATATGTGTACTTACACTCGTCACTTTCAAATACTTCAACTTTTTCAGTGAGAACCTGCAGTGGCTATTTTCGACTTTCGGATGGAATATTGATTGGTTCACACTCGAGGTGCTGCTCCCTGTAGGCATATCTTTCTACACATTCCAAGCTATAGGTTACTCGGTAGATGTGTATCGCAGAGAGATCACCCCTGAGCGTAATATTGCACACGTGGCTCTGTTTCTTGCCTACTTCCCTCAGCTTGTGGCCGGGCCTATTGAGCGTGCGGCACACCTTATGCCGCAGCTTATCCGACAGCGCAAGTGGCACTATGCCACCGCTGTCGATGGCGCTCGTCAGGCGCTGTGGGGGATGTTTAAAAAAGTGGTTATTGCCGATGCCCTTGCTGTATATGTAGACGGAGTGATGAGTCACCCCTCCTATTACCTCGCACATGCTCCTGGCACAGTCGTCGTAGCGATGCTAACGTTCGCGATGGTAATCTATTGTGACTTTTCGGGCTATTGCGACATAGCCCGCGGTGTGTCGCGTTGCCTCGGCATCGACCTGATGCAAAACTTCCGCTTCCCGCTATTTGCGCGCAATGTGAAGCAGTGGTGGCAGCGATGGAACGTATCGCTAATGCATTGGTTTCGCTCTTACATCTATTTCCCTCTTGGAGGGTCGCGGTGCTCACGTCTCAGGACGTGCATCAACATAATGATAGTGTTTCTCATCTCCGGCCTGTGGCATGGCGCATCGTGGACTTTCGTGCTGTGGGGAGTTTATTGGGGAGTTATTTCAGTGGTTGGACGTTTTCTGCCTAAGCGGCGCCTCAGCATTGCATCACCCTACAACGGCATCCCCTCGATGATAGCCCTGTCAACACTCTCATGGGTGTTCTTCCGTTCGCCTAACATTGTCGACATGGTGGCTATCCTACCTCTGTCGCTGGTATCGCTATCACTACTGGCGCTCGGTGGCGAAATAGCTGTGTGGACCTGGCATAAACTCAACCATCGACTTACAATGAATCTCACTATAGTGTCGGCTTTAATGGCAGTGGCTATTATCATCGCTTGTACCATCTTCAACACCACTGCTGCAATAGCAGCGATATTGCGCTGGCTCCCTTGGGTGTGGGGAGCGGTGATGCTGGTGGTGGAGTGGCGTGCCCGACATCTCACACACGGCTTGCAGCAAGTGCCTCGCTCTGCGGCACTGCGGCTGGTGTGCTACATGGCTATCATCTTACTCATTTTAACCTCAACCGCCCAACCCACCGCATTTATTTACTTTCAATTCTGACCGATGGAAGGTTTCAGCCGCTTCATACTCCGCTCATTATTTATAGTAGCAGTGCCCGTAGTGCTGCTTGTGGGAGCATACGTGGCTGTCGACCCATTCAAGGTGCTAAGACATTACGACACATACTATCACTACCAGGAGCTCGATCCGATCCCCAACCTTGCGATGGTGTCGGTGCGCAATTACGAGCAGCAAAGTAAGATACATAATTATAACGCCTTCCTACTGGGTTCATCCATAGCCCAGTGTCTCCCGGCAGATCACTGGATTAGTTATCTCCCACTCGACGCAGAGCCTTATTATCTCAATTCCAATCAATCTACGCTCACCTCCATCGCGCGCCGTATGGCATGGCTCGATGCCCGCGGCGACTCCATAAAATATGCCTTGATCGTAGTTGACCCCGCCGAGCTCAATGATCATGAGCCATACGACCCCGCACATATAGCTTACCCCGAAGTGAGCGATGTGAGTTGGCTCAAGTGGCACTTTACATTCATCAAGGGGTTTTATCACCGTGATTTCATAGCCTCGTGGTTGGGAACGAAAATCACCGGACAGCCAGTTAACATCCGAACGATCAAGAACCTTGAACCTAACCCACACGGCTATGACCAGCGTACAAATTACATGCCCTGCACCTTCGAAGAGATTCAGGCTACTACTTCAGGCATCGGGCATCTCAGCTGGCCTGCCAACAATGAGGGTGTGGTACGCCCCCCTTTACTCACCCAGCGCTATAGCAGCGATTTAGACAGAATTACCGATATTCTACGCCGTCACAACACTGATTATCGTGTGATTATCGCCCCCAACGCACACCATCAATCGTTCCATCCCGTAGATCTACAGCTGCTGCGCGCCACATTCGGGAGCCGCTTGATTGACACCACCGGACCATTGGATTCGCTCACCCACGACCAATCCCTGTGGTACGATCCATATCATTTCCGCCCCGAGATCGGATGCATGATAATTGATATGGCATACCTACAATAAAGATTTTGGGAGCCACCTTATGCCTTTGGCACAGCGGTGCTCCCACAAATGTTAGTAATTAGTACTTAGCATTTTTATCTTCCGCGCAGAGTCCGCGTCGCTTCCAACGTCGGTAGCTCCATGTGTGTGTTTTTCGAGGGGTTCGGAGCCGGATTACGATCCATTCTCATGCGTGTTACGCTATTGCTTTTGCTTTGATAATGTAACACGTTTGTAACACCAATTGTTGGCTCCTCCCCCTTGATCTTACATTTTTTAACATTTCGGGGGCCTTATTCGATGGGCTTCTCTTGCAGGCGATCGCCGGTGTCCTCTACGATCGAGCGGTAGTAGCGCTCGTTGTAGCCGGGGAATTCGGGGTAAACAGCCACTCCGTCCTCGCTGTAGATAAATTCACCCTTGTCGTCAATTTTCTTACGGTTGCCGTCGAGAAAACGTACGAACAGATAGTCGCCAAGCTGCTTGTAATCAGCCGTTGCCTTTGCGGCCCACTTGTTGGCAAGGGCCTGTGTGGCGGCAGCATCATCGGCCGACTCGCTGAGCAGCTGAGCCACGTCGGCGCTGATGGCGTCCTCCAGTCCCGACTGCACACGGCGGATGTCGGGTATCATCAGTGAGTAGCGACCGTAAGCCTGATTGGCAACATAGTTGTTGACCCAGAAATTGGAATTCCAGTCGAGGGTGTTGATGTCGCCATGCCCAAGCTGTGCGGGCACTTCGGTCACAGAGCAGAATATGGGAAGATATACGCAAGTGTTGGCATCGTCGGTGCCAAACCACAGCAGTCCGCGGGTTTCTTTCGGGTTTTTGTCCTGCAACTGGGCCACGAGCGAGAATCCGGTTTGCTGGGTGGCGATGGCGCGCTCATTGAAATACTCCTTGCCGTCGACTGTGAAATTCATCGGACGGAAGCGGTAGGGCACATCCCACGGGCCAGCGCCGATGTCTGATGTCATATTGAGGGGAGTATCCTCAAAGTGATCGCGCATCATCCACTGCATGTCCTTTGCCGAGAGCAGTGTGTCGGGCTTTACCCAAAGTGGTAGCACCTCACCCTTACCCTCGGTGACCCACGGTAGATATTGCTCCATATCCTTGTTGTACTTGTTGTAGAACGCCCACACGCGTGCATCGCAGCCACGCAGAGCCCCCATATCGTATACGGCATAGGCGCGCGAGAAGTCGAAATCCTCATCCTTACCGTCGAAGTAGCCCATCTTGCGGGCGAACTTGATCACATCGGGTGAGTAAAGCACATTCTTCTTATCCTTGAGAGGGAAGCGGTGGATGCGCGAGTGGTTGGCATGCCCTGATATAAACCCGTCGGGCACACGCATGGCCACCCATACGGCACCTTTCTCCTTTCCACCCTTTCCTATCATCTCCATTATCCACGCCTCATTGGGGTCGGCTATCGAGAATGATTCGCCCGACGATGCGTAACCGTAATCCTTTACAAGATTTGTCATCACATCAATGGCCTCGCGGGCGGTTTTAGAGCGCTGCAGCGCTATATATATCAGCGAGCCGTAATCTACTATGCCGGTAGTGTCGACCAGCTCGGGACGTCCACCCCATGTCGACTCGGTGATGGCTACACCGTGCTCATTCATATTACCCACTGTGGCGTAGGTGTGGGCAACCTCGGGTATGTAGCCCAGATGCTTGTTGGTATCCCATTCGCGCACCTCGCGCATAGCGCCGGCTGGGTGGTCGGCTGCAGGCTGGTTGTATAGCTCGCCATAGAGATTGTGGGAGTCGGCAGCGTAGGTGATCATCGTTGACCCATCGGTCGTAGCGCCTTTTGTGGCAATCAGACTTGTGCAGGCAAGCGCCGTGGCGCAGCCAGCTATGGCGGACATCACCACCGCCCCAAATATTTTATTTATCATACAATTACGCATGTTAATTTACAAATTTCCACAAAGATACTCCGCATCCGCCTCATATCCAAATAATCCCTCTTACATTTCAAAATTTAGGATGGTAATGCTCCTCGCGGAGGTTACCAATCTTTTTTGTAGCTTTGTAACCGTTATGAAGAAAATACAAATCTTAGCACTATCCATAGCCACTACCTCGGCGCTTGCCGCAAGTGGCAATAACAAAATATAGTACCACCCGAAGGATGGATACGTTGAAGTGACCCAAACCAACGGCCCAACGCTGGGATATTCACCCGAATCGGGTGCCAAGATTGTAGTGATCGATGGGTTGGCGTTCAAGAGCTTCAGTGGAGCCGACACTATCGCTCCCTACGAAGACTGGCGACTGCCCGCTGCCGTACGCGCTGCCGACCTGGCATCACGCCTATCGATCGACGAGATAGCGGGACTGATGCTCTACAGCCAGCAGAACAAGATACCAATGCTCGCGGGCGACACCTACGGCGGCCAACCTTACAATCACGATGTCAACAAGCCTTGGGACCTCACCGACGGCCGTGCCACACCATCAGGGCT
>CAMWOD010000035.1 GCA_947175715.1 uncultured Porphyromonadaceae bacterium | reverse complement strand
GTCGTGGCATAGCGGTATGCGGTCGAGTAGGGCGCCGAAGTCGCGCGGCTTCACCACCTTGAGGTGAGCGTCGGAAGCATTGCCTCGTTCGCGCACTATCTGTTCCCCGGTGTCGGTGAGCGCCAAGCCTATGCGCTGGCAGAAGTCTATTATTTTCTCCTTGTCAAATGTCTTACCGTCGGGGAGCATGAACGCATCCTTGTTGCCTGTGGCGATGTAGGCCCATATGCGCCACATGTCATTCTGGCGGTTGGGGTAGTAGAAATCCATGCACCAGCGGGCTCGGGGCGGCGGGAAGCTGCCCGACATGAGTATTCGTGCGCCCTCGGGCAGAAAAGGCTCCAGCGGGTGAGTCTCTATGACAGGTATGTTTGTATCGTTTGGTTTCATCGTTATAAAAGTTGAGTTGCGCTAATTTTCTCGGCAAGTTACAAAAAAACTCTATATACTCATAGTTTAGTATATCAGAAAGAATTATTGATATAATATAAACAATGGTAAGCGAAAAATTGCCTATATAGGATGGGATAGTGTGGATTTTCATGTACCTTTGTAGACTAATTGTATTATAGTGATGCTCGACATGATAACTCTTGGCATTTTTGATGCCGCGGCCCTGTTTCAGTTCTTCGTTGATCACGCAAGCTACCTGTTTGTGTTTCTCTTTATGGTCATCGAAAGCTCGTTTATACCTTTTCCATCGGAAGTGGTGGTGCCTCCGGCGGCCTATCTCGCTTGTCAGGATGGAAACCCGATGAACATATATGTGGTGGTGCTTGTGGCTACTGCGGGAGCATTAACAGGCGCGCTGATCAATTACTACCTGTCGGTGTGGATAGGAAGGCCGCTGGTATATAAGTTTGCCAACTCACGCCTGGGGCACGCTTGCCTTATCGACCAGGCCAAGGTGGAGCATGCTGAGGCATATTTCGATAAGCATGGAGCGGTGTCGACCTTTGTGGGGCGACTCATTCCGGCTGTGCGCCAACTCATATCGATACCTGCCGGACTGGCACGCATGAATGTCAGTGTTTTCTCACTTTTCACGGCACTTGGGGCGCTGGTGTGGAACTGTATTCTCGCCTTGCTGGGGTGGTGGCTCGCCCGCACGGTGAGCCTCAACGATCTGTTCAAGCAGGTGGAGAGCTACAATAGCTATCTCACATACGCCGGTCTCGTCCTGGGTGTGCTATGTGTGGCATATATACTCTACAAGGCCTTTTCCAAGAAAAATAACTCAAAATAAACTCTCTGCTCCATGATAGTCTCACCCTCGTTGCTCTCAGCCAACTTCGCCCGACTGGGCGAGGATGTGGACATGCTCAACCGTTCGACCGCCGATTGGATTCATTGCGATGTGATGGATGGCGTGTTCGTGCCCAATATATCATTCGGCTTCCCAGTGATCAAGGCCGTAAGCGAGCTTACCAGCAAGCCGCTCGACGTGCACCTGATGATAGTCAACCCACAGAACTATGTGAGCCAGACGCGCGACTGTGGGGCGGCGATAATGAATGTGCATCAGGAGGCCTGCATCCATCTGCACCGCACAGTGCAGGCTATCAAGACCGCAGGGATGAAAGCGGCGGTTACTATCAATCCCGCCACGCCGGTGGTATTGCTCGAGGATATCATTGAGGAGGTCGACATGGTACTGCTGATGTCGGTAAACCCTGGGTTTGGCGGTCAATCATTTATCGAAAACACGCTCAAGAAGGTGCGACAGCTCCGACAGCTTATTGACTCATCGTCGTCGAAGGCTTTGATTGAGGTCGACGGTGGAGTCAACGAGCGCACAGGCGCTCTGCTTGCCCAGACCGGCGCCGATGTGCTGGTGGCGGGCAACTATGTGTTTAAGTCGCCTGATCCCATCGGTGCCATCTCGTCGCTCAAGAATCTATAATTAACACTTACTGAGGCTTTAATCCCACAATCCTATATGGCAAAATATTACGACCCTGACTATACACAAAGCACTGAACACCCCAACATGACTGACCCATCGGAGCCTCAGCCTGAGCCCTATGTGCCTAAGCAGCGACGCAGCAATGCCGCCGCTGACGATACCCGCAGGCCGCAACGGCGCTCGAAGGGGGCCGTGCGTCACACCGACGAGGCTAAACCCTGGTTGGTGCGCATGCTGCTTGACCGCAGGGTGCATGGCGTGTTGGGTGTGATACTCATGCTCTCGGCCGTATTTGCATTGGTGTCGTCGATATCCTATATCAGCTACGGAGCTGCCGACCAAAGCCTTGTAACCAACAACACAATTGACGATATAGCCAAAACTCCCTCTGAGGTGAAGAATATGGGTGGTGCTGTTGGCGCATTCATGGGCAACACCTTGATACACGACTGGCTCGGTCTGGGCGGTTTTGTGCTCATATTCTATGTGCTGCTCCTTGGTTTGGCCTTGGTGAGGGTGAAGAAAGTAAGTTTCTGGTCGTTCACATTCCGCTCGCTGGTGCTTGCCATCGGGGTGTCGATATTGCTGGGTGGCATCACACATCCATTCCCATTGGGCGGTCTACATGGCATGTTCTTCAATCTCTACCTTACGAGCCACTTAGGCTTGTTCGGACGCATCATAGTGCTCGCTGCGGTGGTGGGAATTGTGGCTTACGTGTATCTCAACGACCTGATGCGACTGTACATGGCTTATCGCGAGCGTGTGGCTATACGCCGCGAGCGCCGACGTCTGCAGCAAGAGGCCCGTGAGGCCAAGGATGCCAAGGTCAACGCGGCTATGGCAAGCAGCGCTCTCGAGGATGATAAGCCTCAGGAGAAACACACAGCCGAGATGGCCGACCGCACTCTGAAATTCGAAAAAGAAAAAGAATCGGAGTTTGAGGAAATCCCTGCCGAGGATGCCACCCAGGCCGACCCATACGCCGTGAATGAATCCACCGACCCGAATACCGACGAACTGGAGAAGGAGTCGGCCAAGGAGGGGGACGACACCACATTTACCGTAACTTACTCTACGATCGAGAAAGCGCAGGATATTAAGGTTGACGATGGGCAATACGACCACAGAGCCGAGTTGTCGCTATTCAAATTCCCCACACTCGATCTGCTGATCGATCGCCCATCTACCTCCAATAGCGACGAGAAAGAGCAGGAGGCCAATAAGGAACGTATCACTCAGACACTCGCCGAATATCAGATTTCGATTCAGCGCATCGACGCTACAGTTGGCCCCACAATCACGCTATATGAGATTGTGCCCTCCGAGGGTGAGCGCATCGCCAAGATCAAGCGCCTTGAAGATGATATAGCGCTGAAACTCGGTGCTAAAGGAATTCGCATCATACCCATCCCCGATAAGCGTACTATAGGTATCGAGGTGCCCAACCGCGACCCTCAGACGGTGTCGATGCGCGCTATCCTCGAGTCAAAACGCTTCCAGGAGTGCAAATACGCACTGCCGATGGCCATGGGAGCCACCATATCGGGCGATGTGTTCATAGCCGACCTCACCAAGATGCCCCACCTGCTTGTGGCAGGAGCCACCGGACAGGGTAAGTCGGTGGGCCTTAACGCAATAATTGCTTCATTGCTATACAAGAAGCACCCATCGGAACTGAAATTTGTGCTTATCGACCCCAAGATGGTAGAGTTTTCGCTTTACTCACGGCTGGAGCGTCACTACCTCGCTAAGCTCCCCGACGAGGAGGATGCCATCATCACCGATTCGTCGAAGGTGGTCACCACCCTCAACTCGCTCTGCATAGAGATGGATCAGCGCTATCAGCTGCTCCGAGCCGCCGGGGTGCGCTCGGTGAGCGAATACAACGCTAAATTCACCACCAAGGTGCTAAACCCCGAGAAGGGGCACCGCTATCTGCCATATATAGTGGTGATTGTCGATGAGTTTGCCGACTTGATTATGACCGCAGGCAAGGAGGTGGAGACCCCTATAGCCCGTATCGCTCAGAAGGCGCGTGCGGTGGGAATGCATATGATCATCGCCACACAGCGCCCATCGACCAACGTGATCACAGGTATCATCAAGGCCAACTTCCCAGGACGTATAGCCTTCCGCGTGTCGCAGATGGTTGACTCCAAGACTATTCTCGACCGCACCGGTGCCAATCAGCTTATAGGCCGCGGCGATATGCTGTTCAGCATTAACGGCGAGCTCACGCGAGTGCAATGTGCATTCATCGATACTCCCGAGGTCAATGCCATTTGCGACTGGATCGATGCGCAGGCAGGATTCCCAACGGCTTATATATTACCTGAGTTTACCCCCGAAAACGATGGATCGGGTGGCATGAACGGCGTTACCGACACCGACTCGCTCTTCGAGGAGTGCGCCCGCATTGTGGTGCAGACCGGTCAAGCCTCCACATCATCGCTGCAGCGCCGATATTCGATAGGCTACAACCGCGCCGGAAAGATTATGGATCAGCTCGAGGCTGCTGGTATTGTCGGTCCGTCGCTTGGAGGGAAGCCGCGCAATATACTTGTGGATATGCCCGCACTCGACCGTATACTCGATTCTATGGCAGGTAACGGATATTGACCCGGCGGCACAACAATAACCTGCTTTTTCACGTTTTTAGTATTATGAAACATACACTTACTCTGATAATGATGCTCTTCGCGGCTGTAACGATGCAAGCGGCCACTACGGCGTCGCAAGTGCTACAGCGGTCGGCGCAGAAGTTGCGCTCGATGCCATCACTTACTGCCGACCTGAATATCGCTGGGCAGCAAGGAGCTACATCGGCCAAGATACTTATGTCGGGCGAAAAGTTTGCACTGACCAGCAGTGGAGCCCAGTCGGTGTGGTACGACGGCAAAACCCAGTGGGTATATAATCCCGAAGTTGACGAAATCAATATATCAACCCCTACAGCCGAGGAGATCACACAGATCAACCCGTTTAAGATAATTAGCTCATTCCAGAAGTGGTACAATGCGCGGCTACTCAAGTCGGATGCATCGACCTATGTGGTTCAGCTCATACCGATCGACAAGCATTCCGACTTCAATAAACTGGTGATTACGTTTAACTCTACCACCTATCTCCCTGTGAAGGTAGTGCTCGACACCCGCTCAATGGGCACAGCCACAGTAAAAATCTCCAACATCAAGGAGGGAGCTAAAGTGGCCGCTTCCAGATTCTCTCCAGCGGCCAAGGATTACCCTACAACCGAATTTGTCGACTTACGCTAAATTGTTTAAACCCAAAATCAAGTATATATGGAAACAAATCACACCAAATGCCTTATCATAGGCTCAGGCCCAGCGGGCTACACTGCGGCGATATATGCCGCCCGAGCCAACCTCAAGCCCATCCTTTATCATGGCCTGCAGCCAGGTGGACAGCTCACTACCACCACAGAAATAGAAAACTTCCCTGGATTTCCCAACGGCATCACCGGCCAGCAACTCATGGACAACATGAGCGAACAGGCCAGCAACGTAGGAGCCGACATACGCTCGGGCGTAGTGACTTCGGTCGATTTCAATCAACGCCCATTTGAACTGATTATCGATAACCATGAGATTGTCACAGCCGACACCGTGATTATTGCCACCGGTGCCACTGCGAAATATCTTGGGCTTGACGATGAGAAGAAATATGCAGGTCTCGGCGTATCGGCATGTGCTACATGCGACGGCTTCTTCTACCGCGGCCGCACTGTGGCTGTGGTAGGTGGAGGCGACACCGCATGCGAGGAGGCTGTATATCTCAGCGGCCTCGCCAAGCAGGTATATCTCATTGTGCGCCGCAATGTGCTCCGCGCATCTAAAGCCATGCAACATAAGGTATCGACCCGCGACAACATCAAGATACTCTACAACACCAACACCGAGGGCCTTTATGGCGAAGAGGTAGTGGAGGGCGCACGCCTTGTGGAAAATCTGGGCACATCCGAAGAGCGTCACTACGAGCTGCCGATCGATGGTTTCTTCCTCGCCATAGGGCATCATCCCAACACCGACGTGTTCAAGCCATTTATCAATATCGACGAGCAGGGTTACATCATGCTTCCAAACACAAGTACGGCAACCAACGTGTCGGGCGTATTTGCCGCCGGTGACGTGGCCGACCCGCACTACCGCCAGGCCATATCGGCCGCCGGCATGGGATGCCGCGCCGCCATGGACGCCGAGCGCTACATCATCGACAACAACATCCACTAACTCCTTGCAGCATAATAAAAAGCCGACTTGAAATCATATGTTCAAGTCGGCTTCTTTTCGTCTAAGACTTATACAGTCACATCTACAAATATTCTCATTAGTCAGGTCGCGAATAGGCTAATCTTACAGCAAACTTATTACAGTTAAATCTATTAGTTTTGGGGTCAAAGCCACTGACGGTGGAGAAACTTTGACAGTCGGAAGCTGAAGAAGACCAGCAGCCACCATAAGCAGCTGCGTTGTACCATAATTGATAAAAATTTTGGGCTGACATACTTCTTACGGAAAGTACAAATTTTTTAATTCCTTTTTCTTTAAAACTTTCGAGTATTTCCTCACTGTAACTTGAACAAAGTTCGGCATAATTACCGCTCATGTCGTAGAATCCAAGTTCGTTTGATTTCTTTTGCCCAGGTTCTCTTGCGTGGTCATTGGAGTTGGCTGAATACCATGCCACCTCACCAATATCGTTACTGCCGCTATATTTATAGCCATTGCTAAGAGATCCCCCCGAGAAAGCAAACAACCACTCCTCGCGTGAAGGGTACCGCAATAATGGAGTTACACCCTCACAACTTTCACATAAAAATCCTTGTATTTCTCCTGCCTCAACATATCCATTTTTTTTGTAATAATCAATACAGTTGATTTCAGTGCCATCGATCGTAATATCAGCATCTGCTGGTAATTCTGTCTGCATCATACTGAAACTGCCAGTCGCTAATCCGGTAACTTTAATAAACTTATATGTTGTACCATTTAATGTGTAAGTACCCTGAGGGGTTTGGAAACTTTTCGTTTCTCCGTAGATGTATTGGTCTCCTATTACCGCATAAGCGCGATAATAGACTTTCACTTGGTCAACAATGCCTGTCGCTTTCACTTGATATTCACCAAGTCGTCCTTCAATGCTACGTGTAGCGGATTGCGATTCAGGGAAGTCTTTATAGTAACTATATTGAACTCCTACATAGTCGGGAGCCGTTTTGCCGCTATATATGCCAGAGACTACTGCACTAAAAGCACTTGGCTCAGCTGATACTGTCTTAATTTGGCCATCGGTTTTGTCATCATTTGGATTGTCGTTAGGACTGTCAGGATCATTGGGATCGTCACCACCAGGTTTATATTCGGGTATATCAGATGCCTTGATTCTTCTAAATGTTAATTCGCCCCATTTGTCGCCGAGTATCATTAGGCTTTCGGTAAGCTTTACCACAACATATTTCTCGGTGAATTTAGGAAACCTGACGGTTAGTGAGCCATCATTATAATACCAATCTATTGAGGTTGAGGTGATCTCATCATCGTCGAGGTCCTCGTTAACCCATTTGCCTGCTCCATATGGATCCAATAGCAAGTAGTATATTTCGGAATCATCTATGCACTTCCATACACCTATAAAGTCGGCGTCTATATATCCTGGAACGTCAGGATTCTTCTCAAGTTCGTGTGGACAACTGGTAAGAAATAGCAGTGATGGAATAGCAAGAATGAAAATTAAAAGTCTTGTTAATGTTTTCATGTTGTTATATTAGTTAGACGCGTTATTACTTATTGTAGGAAAGCATATTGTACAAATAGTATTTCTTGCCTTCTCTCTCCAGTATCATGCTGTCAACGTTCAGGCTCACTATAGTAAAAATTTTGGTGCAAGGCTTATTGTACGTCCATCCAGGGAAATAGTTACTTGCGGAGGTATCACCCCCTTGCCAAGAAATATCATCAAAGTTGCAAACTATGGTATTACCTGAGAGGGAATATGTGCCGCGAGCATCAAGATTGATGTG
>CAMWOD010000034.1 GCA_947175715.1 uncultured Porphyromonadaceae bacterium | reverse complement strand
AGCTCGTTGGGCTCATAACCCAAAGGTCGTAGGTTCGAGTCCTGCCCCCGCCACCAATTGAAAGTCGACTGCATCCCAGCCGACTTTTTTTATGCCCAAGCTATTGGGCCTGGTCAAAAAATAAATGGCCTTAATAAAGCTGAATGCTACGAAGTTATCGAGCGTATAAGGCGGAGTAAAAGATACGGATACTCTCCTCTACACTCAATGGCACGATAAGTTTCAGCGAAGTTAAGGGCTGTATGACGGTTGCGAAAAGACGCTTATTCCTGTGAGATTAAATTACAAAAATCATCGAATAGGAGATGATATTCGGTGCCTTTCTTTTCTCCAAGTGTAACAAAAATCAAATTCTGTTCCGGGTCGCAGAATAATACTTGACCAAATAATCCTAATGCAAAAAAACGCGGAGTAACAATATCTTTACCGTTTACTCTTGTAATGATATTGTTCCAACCGAATGAGTATGCTTCGTTCTCAAGAGAAGAATGAGTAGAACGATTTATCCATTCCTCGCTTACAATACGTTGATTATTATGGGTGCCTTTATTTATATATAGACGACCGATTTTTGCCAAATCCCTTACGTTAGACACTAAACCGCCATAGGCTTTTGCCTGTCGGTGTTTGGAGTCATCAAGAGAAATAAAAGCATCGGTTTCCATATCAAGCGGTTTCCATACTTTTTCTTGCAAGTACTGTGAAAAAGGTACGCCAACAGCTCGTTCAATAACAACCCCTAACAAAGTGGTTGCCATAGAATTATAATAATGTGATGTCCCGGGCTCAGACTTGAAATGCAGTTTTTTGAATTGATTGACTACGTTATTGCCGTAGTATAACTTAGCCATTTTTGATAATGGATTCCAGCCATAACTTTCCTTAAAATCAAGACCGGTTCGCATATCAAGAAGATGCTCAACTGTGAGCTTCTGAAACATTGGGTCAGCATTATTCAGCTCAGGAATATATTTCGTTATAGGTTCAGAAATTGAGATATATCCCTCGTCTACGGCAATCCCACACAATAGCGCAGTTACGGCTTTACTTATAGAGAATATATTGGACGGTGAGAGTTTTGAGAAATTACCAAAATATTATTCGAGAAGAATAGTATCATTGCGAACTATCAGTAACGCACCGTTGCCTCTTACCCGCGAAAAATATTCTCCAATGGTTTCTCCGTTAAAACGACCTCCTGAAAATTTTGAGTCTTCAAAAAAACGGTTATGGTTAGAGTCAGAAATCAGTACCTTTTGGGGATTTTCTTTTACTATTATTGTATCAAGCGCAAAATTTAGATATGTGTCAGTTGACGGGCTTCCACATTTGATAGACCTGAATGTGGTGCAACTTGTAAGAATAAACAATGACGAAGTGAGTATGTATGCGAGCCTTTTCATAATACAAAGGTAGTGATAATATTAGGATTATGAGGGTATTTTACACGAACACTTCAAGTTCATTGACTCGGATTATAAGATACAACAGTAGGAGATTTCTTTACTTAGGCAATACGCCAAGGGGATGAATACCATAAAGTTATTGTGCGTTAAGGACGAGAGTTTTCGGCGAAGTTATGGGCTGTATGACGGTTGCGGAAAATAAGCTTATTTCTTCTTGAAAAATTTTTTTCGCTTTATGGTATGCCCGATGGCAAATGCAATCATAAGAAAACCTATTTTCCCATGAACCCCTCCTAACGGACTATGTCCATTTTCAATGAGCCAATGTGTAAGTGTGGCAATGCCGGTTATGAAAGTCAAAAGATACAACCACCAAAGTATGCGTGTCGGAACTTTAAGCTTACTGAATTTTGTAAGCCACTTTTTCCACTGAAAATGAAGAAAAATGTGCCATACAATAAGGCACATGAACGGTAGTGCCACTATTAAATGGAAAATAATCGGGAAGATACCGCTACTTGAAGTAGCTTCCAGTTGGATACTTGAGGCGAGGACAATGGGAAGAAGAAAAGCCAACGTCCAGTCGCATATCTTGAATTTCTGTGCCTTTGTCATAGCGCAAAGTTACGAATTATATGCGAGGGTTATAGCTCGGGGGTATTGGAGGTGCAGAAAAAGACAGGGCCGATCGAATGAATCGGCCCTGTGGTGAGGTATAGTTGCGGAATTGATTACTTGTCGGTGGCGGGAGCCTCCTCAACGCCGGCGAGGGCGGGATCGATGAGGATGCGGCCGCAGTACTCGCACACGATGATTTTCTTGTGCATCTTGATTTCGAGCTGCTTCTGCGGGGGGATGCGGTTGAAGCAACCACCGCAGGCGTTGCGCTGGATGTAGACGATGCCAAGGCCGTTGCGGGCGTTCTTGCGGATACGCTTGAAAGCGGCGAGTGTGCGGGCGTCGACCATTGGCTCAAGCGCCTTGGCCTCCTCGCGCAGGCGGTCTTCGTCCTGGCGTGTTTCCGACACGATTTCGTCGAGCTCGGCGCGCTTCTCGGTGAGTATATGGTTCTGGTCTACGAGTTTCTCCTCGGTTTCTTTGATTTCGGCCTCGCGGTTTTCGATCACGCGGGCATATTCGTTGAGGTGCTTTTCGCTAAGCTGTATTTCAAGGGTCTGGAATTCTACCTCTTTGCTCAGCAGGTCAAATTCGCGGTTGTTGCGCACTTCGTCGAGTTGTGCTTTGTATCGTGCGATAAGGTTTTCCGACTGAGCGATTTTTTCTTTCTCAGCGGCCATCTTGGTGCGCATCTCTTCGATCTCGCGCTTGTAGTTTTCGACGCGTGTATGCAGGCCTTCGATGCTGTCCTCGAGGTCTTTTACCTCCAAGGGGAGCTCGCCGCGGATAGTCTTGATGCGGTCGATTTCAGAGAGAATCGTCTGGAGCTTGTAGAGCGATTGAAGTCGCTCGTCGACTGAGAGCGTCTGCTCTGCTTTGGGTTTATCTGTAGCCATATTTGCTATAAGTAACTTATGGGATTTTTTTCGTCTGCGAAATAACAGTGTGCAAAGTTAGGAAATTTTTCTCTAATTATCTCACTAAATATTTGTTTTGTGCATTGTTCGCTCTCAAAATGCCCTATATCCACTATGAAAATGCGCTCGCCCCAGTCGCTGAAATCGTGATAGCGGGTGTCGGAGTTGATATAGGCTTGCGCTCCGACAGCCACGGCGCGGGGTATGAACTCTCCGCCCGAACCACCGCAAAGGGCCACTCGTGTGATAGGCTCGGGCGGCGGTGTGGAGCAGCGGGCCACGGGTAAACCGAAGGCGTGCTTGACATTGTCGACCAATTGCTGGGCCGACATTGGGGTAGAGGTATTTCCTATTGCTCCAAGTCCGGCGCCGGGACAGGCGTCGTCGGGCGAGAGTACCTCGATGTCGTTTAGCCCAAGCATCTGGGCCATGCGGTGTGACACACCTCGGCTCACGGCTTTGTCAATCGAGGTGTGGCAGCAGTATATGTCGATGTCGCTACGGATGGCCATAACTATCGACTCCTCTACGCGCCCCATGCCGCTGATGTGCTTCAACCCTTTGAAGATGATAGGGTGATGGCTGATTATAAGGTTGCATCCGCACTCGGCGGCCTGCTTTACTATCTGCGGTGTGACATCGACGCATAGCATTACGCCGGTGCATTGGCGGTCGGTCTTGGCTCCGCCGACGAGCAATCCGGTATTATCCCAGCTCTCTTGGAGCGAAAGAGGGGCTATCGATTCGATAGCCCCTATGATGTCGTGGATTGTAGGCATTACTTTTCGGGTTGCACGATGGCGATTGAGAGTTCGTCAAGCTGCTTCTGGTCGAGTGGTGCGGGAGCGTCGAGCATAACGTCGCGGCCAGAGTTGTTCTTGGGGAATGCGATGCAGTCGCGTATCGAGTCGAGGCCGGCGAAGAGCGACACCCAGCGGTCGAGGCCGTAGGCCAGACCTCCGTGAGGGGGTGCGCCGTATTTGAATGCATTCATCAGGAAGCCGAACTGCTCCTGCGCCTTCTCGGGGGTGAAGCCGAGGATCTCAAACATCTTGGCCTGAAGCTCGGAGTCGTGGATACGTATTGAGCCGCCACCTACTTCCACACCGTTCACTACCATGTCGTAGGCATCGGCTCGTACCTCTTCGGGCTTGGTGTCGAGCAGAGGTATATCCTCATCTTTGGGGTGAGTGAAGGGGTGATGCATGGCCATAAGGCGCTGCTCCTCCTCGCTCCATTCAAACATGGGGAAGTCAACCACCCACAGGCAGGCGAATTTATTCTTATCGCGCAGGCCCAACTGATTGCCCATCTCGAGTCGAAGTTCGCACAGCTGCTTGCGAGTGCGCATGGCGTCGTCGCCGCTGAGTATGAGTATCAGGTCGCCGGGCTCGGCGTTCATAGCTTTCTTGAGTTCCTGTAGTTTCTCTTGCGAATAGAATTTGTCGACCGATGACTTCACGGTGCCATCGGGCTCTACGCGTGCGTAAACCATACCCTTTGCGCCGATCTGCGGACGTTTTACAAATTCGGTGAGCTGGTCGAGCTGCTTGCGGGTGTAGCTTGCGGCTCCCTTGGCGTTAATACCGCCGATGTAGGCTGCGTTGTCGAATACGCTGAAGCCCGAACCTTTGAGCACATCCATCAGCTCGACAAACTCCATGCCAAATCGCAGGTCGGGCTTGTCGCTGCCATATAGGCGCATTGCATCGGCCCAGGGCATGCGTTGGAATGGCTCGGTGAGCTCCACGCCGCGCAACTCTTTGAACAGATGCTTGGCCATACCCTCGAACAGATTGATGATATCGTCCTGCTCCACAAAGCTCATCTCACAGTCGATCTGAGTGAACTCGGGCTGACGGTCGGCGCGCAGGTCCTCGTCGCGGAAGCATTTTACTATCTGGAAGTATCGGTCCATACCCGACACCATAAGTAGCTGTTTGAGGGTCTGTGGTGACTGAGGCAGTGCGTAAAATTGACCCTGATTCATGCGTGAGGGCACCACAAAGTCGCGTGCACCCTCGGGGGTAGAGCCCACGAGCATGGGTGTTTCTATCTCAAGAAATCCCTTAGAGTCGAGGTAGCGGCGCACCTCCATAGTCATGCGGTGGCGCAGCTCTATGTTGCGGCGCACAGCACCACGACGCAGGTCGAGGTAGCGGTACTTCATGCGTATGTCGTCGCCACCGTCGGTGTCATCCTCGATAGTGAATGGTGGCACCTCGCTGGGGTTGAGCACACGCAGCTTTGATGCTATTAGCTCGATGTCGCCTGTGGGCAGGTTGGGGTTCTTGCTCGAGCGCTCGGCCACCTTACCGGTGACTTGCACCACGTATTCGCGGCCCAGGTGGTTGGCCTGCTCATTGAGCTCAGCGTCGAGGTCGTCGTTAAACACCACTTGAGTTATTCCATAGCGGTCGCGGATATCGGCAAATGTCATGCCACCCATTTTGCGCACTCGCTGCACCCATCCGGCCAGGGTTACTTCTTTTCCGGCGTCGGCGAGTCGAAGCTCGCCGCAGGTATTGCTTCTGTACATTATATAATGTGATATTTTAAGGTTTCGAGTATCCAGAGCAGCCGTAATCGTTACCGATTACGACCGTCACTACCAACGCGCAAAGATAATAAAATTTTACAAACCCCGCCCCTTTGCTTCCCACAAGATGTCACTGTTCTCCCATTGTATTATTTACCTAGCCAAGTAATAGTATAATGGGCAGTATCCGATTATTTATTTAGAACTATTGCCCTGACGTCACTACAGTCTAATCCTGGCATTTGTGTTCCAATTGGAGCCCCAATATATGTTGGGTCGCATACAATAAATTTTTTATCGTTTATTTTCATAGAAGCTCCATCTACTTCTTCATTGAAACATACTGCTGTGGCAAGATGTCCTGGATAGTATATGAGTGCAACATCCAAATTTAGTAAATCCCTGACGAGGCGGGAGAACAAAATAGACCTATCCTCACAATCGCAATAGGGATAATATAGGCTTTCTTCAGCGAAAAAGGCTCTATCGTATCCCCAAACTTTATCATCGTATTCGTATTTAAATCCTGTTTGAACTAAATTCAAAAGTTTTCCAGCGGCTTCACATTGAGTCATACCGTTTAATTCTTCTCGCAACTTCGGATATAGTAATTCTGAGGTTTTGAGTGAAAGGGGCGTATTTGCATACATTGCCCACCGGGTCATTGGGTTACCTCCAAGAGCTGAAGTTGGGTATCCATTATAAAAGTCAATCAAACTTTTAGGAACCTGACTGTTGACACATATTAGTGAATCGCTTTTAGAACTGATTTTGCGAACTTCAGACATTTGCTCACCAAATATGGGTTCTTTATCAATAATCAATGACATTGGTTTTTCACCTTCAAATGCAGCATCGCAAATATTTAGGTTTTTTGATGACTCCTCGAGGGGATAGTAATAAGTTCCATTCACCGAGTAGTAGGGTATACCGTAGATGAAATGTCTTGTTCCATATAGGAGCACCAGTTTATTACAATCCTCACCCAGCCTCATTTGATAGCCTGACTGACAATAAAGGAATGCTGTAAGTAGTGTAGCTTTATTCGTGTCTTCAAAATACGCTTTACCTAAGTTGTCGAGATATTTAAGATAAGCCCAGTCGCACAGGTCGTGAAGTAACCTCATTTCAAGACAGTCTCGGATAGTATTGTTCATTCCATCCGAGCTCATCTTGTTCCATGCTTGTGCGATAGAAGTGGGGTTGCAGTCGGTTAAGTTGATGTCAAAATGATCGGGCAGTCTAACTTTACAGTTAACGTCATACAAATTGAATGTTAAGAAAAAGTCGCTTTCTACAGGTTGCTCTCGAATCGGCTCAATAGGCAGAGGTTGGGGAGTACTTTTTATCGGTTCTATTTCTATAGGGGTTGTTGCTATTGGCTTGGAATCTTGTTGAACGTAAGGTGCTGGGGGAATGGGTTTTTTGTCTTCTGGAAGAGATAGTGGGGTGTTTTGTTCAAACTGATTCCATTTTTCTTTGAGAAAATCGATGTATTTTTTATTACATTCCTCACGAAAAGAGGAATATTCGCTGATGACACTTTTTCGGAATGCATCATATTTTTCTTGCATAGTCTGTGCTGTCATATTTACAAAAGTAAAAGTTGCCAGCAGGGTTACAAATATTTGAAATCGGGTTGCTCTCACGAATTCTTTTTTAAGCCGTTAATATATGGTTTGACATCTATTGTCTTATCAGAGTCTTCAACTTTATTGGTAACAACAAGCGCTAAATTTTTAAAGATATATCCTTGAAACATAACTTGTAAAGAGTCTTCATCACTCTTTACGGTAACACAATTTTCGAAGTGCCACGCTGGATAATCTAAAAAAGTGCATTCATTTATCTTTCCAATTGATGATGTGCGATATTCCGGAATATTCTGTGTACAAATTAATTTAACTACATTGTCGGCTTGTAATGAGTCCTCAGGTATCTTGGGTAAGACAAGCAAAAACGTTGCAACATTATTATTGGTATCAACCACGCAAAGCGTAATATCATCGGTGAGGTTGTCTTTCGGTGCAATTATTGATCGTTGAGGAAAAGGAACTTCGTAAGTCAGTCCATACTCAGCGATTAAGATAGTAGGATCAGTGGAATCCGACTGGCTGTTTTGTGTACAACCACTCAAAACTATCATCAGCAAGAAAAAATAAAAAGTATATCTCATTTTATCAATCGGATAGATTTCCATGATCCCTCAAGCCCCGGAGCTACCGACACTCTTGGTGTTTGAGGAGAATTATTGATTCTGCGTGATTCTAAAGCAACTTTCTCCTGTAGATACTCAGCCAATTCTCCTAAAGTAACTTTTCCCTTTGATTCCTGAAGCTTGGAAAGGAGGAAAAATGTGAATAGTCCGTGTTGTTCTTCTTTGTGTGAAAAAGCAGTTTCGTCTTCTGAAGTTGCGCTAAACACTATTGTTTTTCCGGCTGGCGTAATTTCTTTAGGCTTGAGTTTTACGCCGCGGGCTGCAACTATCATGTCGCCGCCTCTTTGAGCCCCGCTGAAACATGCATCAAGAAATACCACGC
>CAMWOD010000033.1 GCA_947175715.1 uncultured Porphyromonadaceae bacterium | reverse complement strand
GTGCAAAACGACATACAGCTTAACACCATGCACCGTGCGATGCCTCAACTCATTGATGCGCTGCGCAATGCTCTGGCCAACGACTCAATCACCCTGAGCGTCAACGTAAATCAAGACATCGACAACCCCGTGGCGTGGAACGACCGCGAGGTGTTCGCAAAAATGATGGAGGCCCACCCCATGCTGCGTGAAATGGCCCAACGATTTAAACTAAATATCTCCTGATTAAAAGCATGACTACCCAAGACCCTACACCACACGACATTAATGAGGTGAAGCCTCCAGTTGTCGACACTCCGCCGATTGTTGATGAGACTCACCAGGAGGCTGCCGACTCTCCTAAGGAGAAGGTCGTCAACCACACAGCCCGTATAGCCTTTGCAGGTGCGATGGTTGCCGAGCTGCTGTTTCTGCTCTCGGCGTTCGTGCCCTACAAGGTGAGCCTGGTGTTTAGTGGCATTTCAGCGCTGCTGGCCTTGGCATCGGTGGTGCTGGGGTGTGTGGCATTGCGTCGCCGTCCCCGCAACTTGGCCGTAGCGGCTCTCGTTTTCGCCGGAGTGCTGGTCATCATCTACCTGATAGTCACCGCCCTCTTCTTCATGCTCCCCGAGCTCCTCAACTCCAACACCTAATCCCCAAAACTTTATACTGAAATTTCTAAGATCTCAGATTCCTGAATCTATGTGGCAAAGGAGCCATAGGACAAATGGGGCCACCAAGCGCCTAATTCTATGTGGCAAAGGAGCCACAGGACAAATGTGGCCACCAAGCGCCTGATTCAATGTGGCAAAGGAGCCACGGATGTGGCGAGATTATTGTTAGCCGGGTACGACCGCAGGGAGTGCCCGGAAACTGTCATAAATAGATATTGAGCCACGGACGTGGCGATGTTATAAGGGTCATCTTAAGTCCCGATCATCATATTCTATATCAGCCGACCAATACAACCCCTTTACCTCCTCGTCAAAATCACGGCCGAGATGATGTACTTCCTGATTCATGATATAGTCAATAACAGACTTTTTTTCATGTGGAGAAACGCTACACGCAAAATACCCCTCGCCCCAGCCGTCAAAGAAGCCGAATCGTCCATCCTGAACCATCCACCCACTTGACATGGATTTTATGGACTGCATTATCTTAGCCAAAGCTACCGAGGGGTGAAGATCCATCAAAATATGGATATGATTCTGTATACCGTCAATGCGCAGAAGTTTACACTTATTATCCGAGATTATTTTCCAAATGTATCGGTATACAGCTTTTTTAAATTGGCGAGGAAGGGTCTTTTCACGCCTTTTCGAACAAAACACAATATGATAATAGGCCACTACTTTGCTCATGTCGGGATTTTTTTTGTAAGGAGAGTGAAAATTCCAGATTTATAACATCGCCACGTCCGTGGCTCAATATATTTATGTCAGTTAACCGGGCACTCCCTACGGTCGTACCCGGTTAACGATGATCTCACCACTCCGTGGTTTCTAACTCAATTCATCAACTTACTTTTCCAGCAAATACCTAATCGCGGCGATGTGGGGTTAGTACTGCTCTTTTTCGTTGGGGAAGTCGGAGGTTTTGACGTCGTCGACGTAATGGCTCACGGCATCGGTGATCACAGTGGCGAGGTCGCCATAGCGGCGCAGGAAGCGAGGTGAAAATCCCTGATTCATGCCGAGCATATCCTGAGCCACAAGAATCTGGCCATCAACACCACCTCCGGCACCTATGCCGATCACCGGGCAACTCACCTCGCTGGCCACACGGGCAGCAAGCGCGGCGGGTATCTTTTCGAGCACAATGGCAAAGCACCCCATCTCGTCGAGCAGGCGTGCATCGTCGAGCAGCTTCTGAGCCTCGGCTTCCTCCTTGGCGCGGACATTGTATGTGCCAAACTTATTGATCGACTGCGGAGTAAGCCCAAGATGCCCGCACACAGGGATACCGGCGGTGAGTATACGCTCGATCGACTCACGAATCTCGGAGCCACCCTCCATTTTCACACCCTCGGCACCCGTTTCCTTCATAATACGAACGGCCGACGCAAGAGCCATGTCGGGCGAAGCCTGATAGTAGCCGAAAGGTAGGTCGACGATCACCAGAGCGCGCTTCACACCGCGCACCACGCCCTTGGCGTAGGTAATCATCTCGTCGAGAGTGATGGGCACTGTAGTTTCGTAGCCCATCATCACATTGGCCGCCGAGTCGCCCACAAGAATCAGGTCCATTCCGGCAGCGTCGACCAGCGAGGCCATAGAATAGTCGTAAGAAGTGAGGCAAGCTATTTTTTGCCCATTCATTTTCATCTTGCGCAGCGATGCTGTGGTCACTTTGCGCTTTTCTTCGTTATAAGTTGACATTTTACTGATTATTAGCTTTATTTTACCTATCGAAAAATCTGCCTGAGCAGGATTAACGACGCGAAGTTATAAAACTTTTCAGTAATTTTGCGCTATAAGTTGTTTACCTTAATTATGACCCCCGAACAACGACATCGATGCATGAGCCGAATACGCTCGCGCAACACTGGTCCTGAGCTTATAGTGCGCCGCTACCTGTGGAGTCACGGCTACCGCTACAGGCTCTACCGCCGCGATCTGCCCGGCACTCCCGACATCGTGCTGCCGCAGCTCCACACGGTGATAATGGTAAACGGCTGTTTCTGGCACGGCCACTACTGCAACACGCGGCATCCCCGCACCAACGTAGAGTTCTGGCGCAGCAAGATAGCCCGCAACATAGAGCGCGACTCGCTCAACACACAGGCGCTACACAACCTGGGATGGAACGTGATAGTGATATGGGAGTGTGAGCTTGAACGCTCGCGCCGCCAGGATACCTTAACCCGATTACAACACACCCTCGATGCCCTCCAGTCCTCCCCCCTACCCCCCGCTCCCTACTCCTTCCCGCAAGCCGACACAATGCTTGCGGCCGATGCCTACATCGAGTACGGCAACGACCCAGCAGCGCCCTATACACAATAATGCGATAGCATGGTGCGTAGTAGGGGTTGTCCTGTTGGTGGTAGCCGTGGTGCTTCTGTGCTACGACCCGGTGGGCACATGGTGGATGCCGCAGTGTGCTTTTCACTCGCTCACGGGGTGGAAATGCCCCGGATGCGGAGCCATGCGCTTCACCCACGCCCTGCTCCACGGGCATCCACTTGAAGCCCTGAGCTACAATTACTTCCTCATAGTCATGCTGCCTATACTGGCGCTGGTGGCCTACACCGGCCTGTCGCATAGCCAAAGAGCACTGCGATGGAGCCGTTGGGTATATTCGCCGGCTTTTATCGCAGCGCTCTTGATAGCGTCGGTCCTCTGGACCGTAATAAGGAATGTCGTAGGGTCAATTTAAGGCTGTAACAGCATCTGCATCAGCACCGAGAATGGCCACAATACGCATCCGAGTGTAAAACTGATTATTACCATCAGTTCGGCTCGGCGCGACCATCGCTTGGCCAGCTCATACTCACCCTGGCGATAACGCGACGCGCTTAGCATCGAGAAAATCAGCCCGATGATGCCGGCAGGCAAGCAGCAGCATATCAGCATGGCGATATTCCATCCCAGGTAAGTGGGAGGCTGCGGCATATACTGCGATGCCGATGGCTGCTGTACGCTACCATGCGCTGCGTAGGCCGAAGGTGCGTAATTGAGCGAGGGTGGAGGCACGTCGGGAGTCGCCGATTCGGTGACCTGAGCCGGCTCATCCACAGCACTGCCCTGGGTTATCACATATTCGAGCTCCTCCAGGGTGTTCGCCTCAACCCAGTCGGAGAGCCCTGTGCGCCACACCTTGGTGTCGGGTGTGACACGCATCTTCGACAGCTCCGTGATGGTGTAAGGCCCCTGGGGCTTTTCGTTGACAATAATCCAGTATTCCATCGTTTAGAAGAATTTTACCTCCTCGCCCAGGATATCGCTCAAGAGGTTGTTGGCCAGTCGTGATGCCCCGATACGGAAGTATTCGTTGGTGAGCCACTGCTCTCCCAACACCTCCTTGATGACGGTATAATATTTCACGGCATCCTCGGCGGTTGACACACCACCCGATGCCTTGAAGCCCACCATGGTGCCGGTAGCCTCGTAGTACTCCTTGATGCACTGAGCCATCACGTAGGCAGCCTCGAGCGAAGCGCCGGGATACCCCTTGCCGGTCGATGTCTTCAGGAAGTCGGCGCCCGAATAGAGCGAGAGCACTGAAGCTGCCTTGATATTTTTGGCGGTTTTGAGGGCACCGGTTTCGAGTATCACTTTCAGGCGGTTGCCGTGGCATGAATGTTTGATTTCGGCGATTTCGTCGCACACTTCTTCATAGTCGCCGTCGAAGAAGTTGCCCAGATTGAGCACGATATCGATCTCGTCGGCTCCATCGGCAATTGCGAGGGCTGTTTCGGCCACCTTCACCTCAAGGAAGGTCTGCGACGAGGGGAAGCCTCCCGACACACATGCCACCTCCACATCGCTCACGTCAAGCACTGTGCGCACTATCTGGGCAAAGTTGGGATATACGCATATAGCGGCTACATTCTTAAGTTGCGGATACTCATTGTCGAAGGCGTTAACACGCTCCACGAACGCAGCCACCGATGCCGGCGAGTCGGTAGAATTGAGGGTTGTAAGGTCAATGGTGTTGAACAGGAACTTTTTTACCTCCTCAGTGTTATTTTCCTCAAAGTGGTCGGCGAGGATCTTCTCTACCGCTGCTTTTACCTGGTCATCGTCTTCGATCACTTTCGACCGGCTGATGGCTTCTTGATATTTATCGCTCATACTATTATATTTGATTTGGTTATTTTTCTTTTGGCAAATATAGTCAAAATAACCGTTTGCCATAACTTCAACCCCGAAAATAGCTAAAAAGTTTCGTTATCGGCGTCGATTTATTAACTTCGCGAATATTTCATAGCACAATGAGCCTGCAACCACAAAAATCCGACTCGGTAGTAATCATACCCATGTACAATGAGTGTGAGAATGCCGCAGCTATCATCGACGCCGTGATGGCGCTCGAGCACCAGTTTGACGTTCTTGTAATCGACGACAACTCCCCCGACGGAACGGCCGACATCGTCAAATCAAAAGCACAGCAATACCCCGATCGCATCCACCTCATAGAGCGCGAGGGTAAGCTCGGGCTGGGCACGGCCTACATCACCGGTTTTAAATGGGCCATCGAGCACGGCTACGACTATATCTTCGAGATGGATGCCGACTTTTCACACAATCCCAACGACCTGCTCAAGCTCTACAAAGCCGTGGCCCACGATGGGGCCGATGTAGCCGTAGGATCGCGCTATGTGTCGGGGGTAAACGTGGTCAACTGGCCTATGGGTCGTGTGCTCATGTCCTACTACGCCTCGGCCTACGTGAGGATGGTCACCGGCATGAAGGTGCGCGACACCACCGCCGGCTTCGTGTGCTATCGCCGCGAGGTGCTTGAGAATATCGACCTCGACCACATTAAGTTCAAAGGGTATGCCTTCCAGATAGAAATGAAGTTTACCTCCAAGCTCTTAGGCTATAAGATCGCTGAGGTGCCCATCGTGTTTGTCAACCGTGTGCTTGGCACCAGCAAGATGAGCTCGGGCATCTTCGGCGAGGCTCTCTTTGGCGTGATGCGCCTGCGGTGGAACAGCTGGTTTAACAAGCCCCGGCGCATGAAGGGGCTCAAGGGTTGACAAGCTCTATGGAGTGGGTGATATATAACGCCGAGCTGGTAAACGAGGGGGAGCGATTTCGCGGTTACTTAGCCATCGACAGCAATGGACTTATAGCCGAAATAGGACGCGGCGAGCCATCCCCCGGGCTCCTCGAATCGGCCGCCCACACCTACGATGGCGAGGGAGCGCTCCTTATCCCCGGCGTCATCGACACTCATGTGCATTTCCGCGAGCCAGGCCTCACCCATAAGGGCACAATAGAGTCGGAGTCGCTAAAGGCCCTTAGAGGGGGCGTGACATCGTTTATCGATATGCCCAACTGCAATCCTACAACTGTCGACCTCAACACATGGCAATGGAAGATGGATCGCGCCGCCCTCACATCAAGCATCAACTACGCATTCTACCTTGGGGCCACGTCACAGAACATCGACCTCCTGGCCAACGCCGACTACACACGAGTGGCTGCCGTAAAGCTCTTTATCGGTTCGTCGACGGGCAACATGCT
Organism: uncultured Porphyromonadaceae bacterium; assembly: GCA_947175715.1. GTDB lineage: Bacteria > Bacteroidota > Bacteroidia > Bacteroidales > Muribaculaceae > JAJPXC01. Next base: position 1,913 of record CAMWOD010000033.1, on the reverse strand, counting down.
GCTCAACGACGAGCGCATGCTGCGTCAACTGCTCATGCGAGTGCCGGCGCTCATTGCCGTACATTCCGAGAGCGAGGGCCTCATTATCAAGGGTCGCGAATGGGCCAAGCAGCGCTTCGGCGAGCACGTTCCACTGCCGATGCACTCGGTGATACGCTCGCGCCGGGCTTGCGTCGAGGGCACAAAGCACATAGTGCGCCTCGCGGTGGAGCACAATGCCCGCCTGCACGTGTGCCACGTGTCGACAGCCCAAGAGCTCGACCTATTCACCCCCGGGGCTGCGGCCCACAAGCGCATCACCGCCGAAACATCGGCCAACTACCTCACCTACACTTGCCTTGACTATCCACGACTCGGCACCGCAATAAAGTGCAACCCCGCCATCAAGCTACCCAGCGACCGCGACGCTCTGCGGCGCGCCGTAGCTTCGGGACTGATTGACACCGTGGCTACCGACCATGCCCCACACACCGCCACCGACAAGCAAGGCGACGCCCTCACCGCCGCATCGGGCATCGACTCGATAGAAAGCTCACTCACCAAGCTCCTCAACCTCACTCACGACGGCCATTTCACTGTGGAGCAACTTGTGGAGAAAGCATGCCACAACCCGGCTACTATCTACCGCATCGACCGCCGCGGCTACCTGCGCCGTGGCTATCACGCCGACCTCACGCTCATCCCCAACAGTCGCGACGCCAAGCCCCAGGCCGTGTGGGTAGGTGGCGCCCTCGCCCTCGACCGCGGCACCCTCCACCCCGCCAACCCCGCACCCCTCACCTTCAACATCAATTAGCAATTAGGAATTAGTAATTAGCAATTGAGTTGCCGCGGCGTAGCTGCCGGTCTAATCCACTGCGGAGACTTTCCACCAAAAATTCATATATTTGTCACCGTAATCTCCACAACCCTCCTCATGGCCAACACATACCTGCAAATCTATCTGCATTTAATCTTCGCCGTCAAAAATCGCGACGCATTGATACCTCCGCAATGGCAACCCCGCATCCACGCCTATGCGGCGGAAATGCTGCGAAACCGCGGAAATTTACCCATTGCCGTTGGTGGAACCGACAACCATATTCACATCTTTTTTCAATATTCCGGCAAGGAATTGATATCCGAACTGGTTAGGGATCTTAAGGTTTTCCTCACAAAAGCCATAAATGATAATCGGATGACGCCCTTCAAATTTGAGTGGCAAAAAGGTTATGGATGCTTTTCACATTCTCACGCGCAGGTCGAGAGCGTAAAGCAATATGTTCTAAATCAGCCTCAGCACCATCACAATCGCACCTTGCAGGAAGAAATCGAGATAATATTGAGGCGCCAGGGGATAGAGTTTGACGAAAAGTTTATTTTTACCGATCCCATGTGAATTTTTGGTGGGACCGGCAGCTACGCAGCCGTGAGGTGTGGTGGGAGGTGTGCTCCACCACAAGCTGCATGCACCTAACGGCGCATTTGCATGTGGCTAACGCGACCCGCGGCGCTGCCGCGGCTGCCGCGGCCCCCACGGGGCCACAGCATCAAGATGGTGATGATAATATGCCAGAGTATGCGAGAGTGAGTTGCCGCGGCGCGTAGCGCCTGCGGCGATGCGCGGCATGGCCGCGAGTCAGGTTAGCCACATGCAAGTGCGGCAGCGCCGCACGCAGCTTGTGGTATCGCCGATACCCCCAAACAAACTCGGCGGCGTAGCTGCCGGTCTAATCCACGGCTGCCTCTCCGGGGCTCCATGGTTAATCCGATAGGTCTGAATGGTCTGATAACTCCGATTTCTCCAATATGAGCCGCAGGGACCGGCAGCTACGCAGCCGTGGGGTGTGGTGGTGGGTGTTCCCACCACAAGCTGCATGCACCTAACGGCGCATTTGCATGTGGCTAACCTGACGCGCAGCTACGCTGCGCAT
>CAMWOD010000032.1 GCA_947175715.1 uncultured Porphyromonadaceae bacterium | reverse complement strand
CCGTAATATAGATATCTTAATTATTATGGCGGAAAAGACAATCAAAACCGCACTTATTTCAGTGTTTCACAAAGACGGTCTGGATGAAATTCTTGCTCTGCTTCACAAGGATGGAGTGAAATTTCTCTCAACCGGAGGTACAAGGTCATTTATCGAAAAACTCGGATATGAGTGTGAGGCTGTAGAAGACCTCACGGGCTATCCCTCAATCCTTGGCGGCAGGGTCAAGACCCTACACCCTAAGGTGTTCGGCGGTATCCTTAACCGTCGCGACAACGAAGGTGACCAACAACAGATAGCCCAATACGACATTCCCGAAATTGATTTGGTAATAGTCGACCTGTACCCATTTGAGGCCACCGTGGCTTCAGGGGCATCTAATGAAGAAATCATTGAGAAAATCGATATAGGTGGTATTTCGCTCATACGCGCTGCTGCCAAGAACTATAACGACGTGGTGATCGTAGCCTCTAAGGAGCAGTACAAGCCTCTGTTGGATTTACTCAAAGAACAGGGTGCTAAAACCACTCTCGACCAACGCAGATGGTTTGCATCGCAGGCGTTCAAAGTATCGTCGGGCTACGATAGCGCAATATTCAGCTACTTCGATGGCGACGCCGCACCCTCGGCGTTACGCCTGTCGCTCGATCATGCCAAGAAAATGCGGTATGGCGAAAACCCTCATCAGGAAGGTCAATTCTTCGGCAACTTAGGCGCGATGTTCGACCAGCTCCACGGCAAAGAAATAAGCTACAACAACCTGCTTGACATCGACGCAGCAGTAGCCCTGATGAGCGAGTTCGAGGCACCTACATTCGCTATTCTCAAGCACAATAACGCTTGTGGCCTGGCTACCCGCAATACCATGCTCGAAGCGTGGACCGACGCTCTGGCCGGCGACCCAGTGTCGGCTTTCGGAGGCGTACTCATCGCCAACCGCGAGATTGACGCTACCACAGCTGAGGAAATCAATAAAATATTCTTCGAGGTAATCATTGCCCCAGCTTACACTGACGAGGCATTGGAGATACTCAAGCAGAAGAAGAACCGCATTATCCTGCTGCAAAAAGCGCCACTCAACACACGTCGCCAAGTACGCACAGTGCTCAACGGCGCTTTGGTGCAGGATCGCGACACCAAGGTAGAGTCACCCGATGATCTCACTGTAGTGACTAACAAAGCTCCCAACAACACCGAAATTGCTGACATGCTATTTGCCAATAAAATCGTGAAACATTCCAAGAGCAATGCCATAGTCCTTGCAAAGGATGGAATGCTTCTTGGAAGTGGAGTAGGGCAGACTTCGCGTGTCGATGCACTTAAGCAGGCTATCGCCAAAGCAAAGTCGTTCAATCTCGACCTCAATGGCGCAGTGATGGCATCTGACGCATTCTTCCCATTCGGCGACTGCGTGGAGATAGCTCATCAAGCAGGTGTTAATGCCGTGATTCAACCCGGTGGTTCAATCCGCGACAATGAGTCCGTTGATTACTGCAACGCCCACGATATGGCCATGGTAACTACCGGCATCCGCCACTTTAAACACTAATGCACCACTTACATATTAGATAAAACTCCTCCAATCAACATATTAATACTACAACTTAATGCGCCTATTCTCCCTTACCAAAGAAATAGCCATCGACCTAGGTACCGCCAACACCATCATAATCCATAATGGCAAGATAGTGATTGACGAGCCTTCAATCGTGGCACTCGACCGTCGTACTGACAAACTTATCGCAGTGGGCAAGGAAGCCCAGCAGATGCAAGGTAAAGAAAACGATCATATCCGCACCGTGCGTCCACTACGCAAGGGCGTGATCGCCGACTTCAATGCCGCTGAGCTGATGATCCGCGGATTGGTGAAGAAAGCAAGCTCTCGCTCTTGGTTCAGCCCATCGTTAAGAATGGTGGTCGGCATCCCCTCAGGTTCTACAGAAGTAGAAATACGTGCCGTGCGCGACTCCTCTGAGCATGCCGGCGGCCGCGACGTATATATGCTTTACGAGCCTATGGCAGCAGCCTTGGGTATCGGCCTTGATGTTGAAGCCGCCGAGGGCAATATGATCGTTGACATCGGTGGTGGTACTACCGAAATCGCCGTAATATCGCTCGGTGGCATCGTGAGCAATAAGAGTATTCAGATAGCCGGTGATGACCTTACCGACGATATACAGGCCCACATGCGCCGCGCCCACAACGTGAGGGTAGGAGAGCGAACTGCCGAGCTAATCAAGATCAATGTAGGTTCAGCCCTTACCGAGCTTGAAAATCCACCTGCCGACTTCGTAGTGCATGGACCCAACCAGATGACAGCACTCCCCATGGAAGTGCCTGTATCTTACCAGGAAATTTCACATTGCATCGAGAAGTCAATCTCAAAGATTGAAGCAGCTGTGCTTGGAGCGCTGGAGCAGACCCCACCAGAGCTATACGCCGATATCGTACGCAACGGTATTTGGCTTGCCGGTGGTGGCGCCCTGATTCGAGGCTTGGATAAACGACTCACCGACAAGATCGGTATTCAGTTCCACATTGCCGAAGATCCTCTGCTCGCCGTAGCCAAGGGTACAGGTGTGGCGTTGAAGAATATTCAGAACTTCAGCTTCCTGATTCGTTAAGGAGTCAAATACACCGACGTGCGCAGCCTGTTAGACTTCCTCGTTAGGCGCAGCCCAGTGATGGTATTTCTTATATATGTGATACTGTCATGTGTGTTGCTCTTTGACCACAACCCTTATCAACATCATGTATACATGACGTCGGCTGGGGCTGTGGCTTCATCAGTCTACGAGAAAGCGTCGACCGTGTCATCTTACTTCAACCTGCGCGATATAAACGAGGATCTTCAATTGCGAAACGCTTCACTTGAAGCCGAAGTGATAGGATTGCGTAATATGGTGCGTACATACACTGATTCGATATATGCCGACACAGTGACTATTATACCTGAACTACAACCATTTAAGTTTACTGTAGCTCACGTAATCAACAATAGCATCTCGAAGCCCTACAATTATATCACACTTGACCGAGGTGAGTTGGACGGTATTGCGCAAGATATGGGCGTTGTTGACCAGAATGGTGTGGTAGGTCTTGTAAATCTCACCGGACCGCACAACGCCAGGGTTCTATCGTTGCTCAACCTCAATTTCATGCTATCATGCCGAGTAAAAGACACCGAAACATTTGGCTCACTCACATGGGATGGAGACGACTACCGCTACGCTGTACTTGAAGAGCTGCCCAAACACACCGTTTTCGAGATAGGCGACACTGTAGTTACTACCGGCTACTCAGGCACCTTCCCCGAGAATGTGCCTGTAGGCATTATCGAAGGTACGAGCCCTAACTCTAATGACAACTTCTATACTCTCAAGGTGAGATTGCTCACCGACTTCTCACAACTTTCGACTGTGAGAGTGGTTGACAACACCTTGCTGAAGGAAATCCGTGATGTAGAGCTTCGTGATCTGCCTCACGAGGACCCCGACAATATTAAGAAATGACGCGCATTATACTCAAATACATAATGATGTTCATCCTGCTTGTGTTGGCACAAGCAGTGGTGTTTAACAACTTGTGCCTTTACAATGTAGCGTTCCCGTTGGTGTTCATATATTTTATCTTGCGTCTGCCCATCACTTTGGGCATCAACTGGGTCATGACATTCTCTTTCTTGATCGGACTCACAGTTGACATATTCTCTGACACCCAAGGTGTCAATGCATTGTGTTGCACGCTATTGTCAGTAGTACGTAAACCAACACTCGGTCTATATCTAAGCCGCGATGATGAGATGAGTGGCACCGAGCCATCAATCAAGTCACTCGGTCTGGTGGTGTACATGAAATACCTTATTACACTGGTTTTATTTTACTGTATATTGTATTTCCTGATTGAGTCCTTCTCACTGTTTAACCCGCTGAGAATGCTCACTCGTATAGTGGCAAGCACCCTACTGACCTTCTTTTTGATTCTGGCTATCGACTCACTCACCTTGCGCCGACATGCGAAAAGATTATAATCTTGAAAAAAGAAAATATGTAATCATCGCCTTTCTGCTCGTGATAGCCTCAATATTCGGATGCAGGCTATATGAGCTACAGATGTCTGATGAAAAATACAAAGAATCGGCTGACATAAACGCATTCTTGAAAAAAACGCTATACCCGTCCCGCGGATTAATTTACGACCGGAATGGGGAATTAATCGTGTACAATCAGCCGGCTTATGATGTGATGATTATACCGCGCGACGTAAAGACCCTCGATACACTCGATTTATGCCGTACGCTTAACATCACACCCGAACAGCTGCGAAAACGCTTTGAGGATATGCGCAACCCGCATCTCAATCCCGGCTATTCGTCATATACACCCCAGCGACTTATATCGCACCTGTCGGCCGAAGATTACGGCAGGCTTCAGGAGAAATTATATCGCTATCCCGGATTTTTCATACAGAAACGAATCCTCCGACAATACAACCACAGTCTCGCCGCTAACGTGCTTGGCAACATACGCGAAGTCAACGCCAAAGACATAAAAAATGACAACTACTACCAACCCGGCGACTATTGTGGAGACTTGGGTGTAGAGAAAAGCTACGAGTCGTATCTACGCGGCATAAAGGGAGTAGAAATACTCATGCGCGACGCCCATGGACGTATCAAGGGGCGTTATGACGGAGGCTCAAATGACGTGCAGCCAATCTCGGGGAGAAATATCAAACTAAGTCTTGACTATGAGCTTCAGGCCTACGCTGAGAGCTTGATGGTTAACAAGATAGGTGCAATAGTGGCAATAGAGCCGGAGAGTGGTGAAATCTTGGCCTTGGTGACCAGTCCCAATTATGACCCCACACTACTTGTAGGCCGTCAAAGGGGTGAAAACTACCGCGCACTTGTCAACGACCCCGAAAAACCACTTTACGACCGCGCACTGATGGGTGCTTATCCCCCGGGCTCGACTTTCAAGCCTACTCAGGGCCTAATACTTCTTGAGGAGGACATCATCACACTAAGCACACCTTACCCTTGCTCGCATGGGTATATCAATGGAGGACTAAGGGTAGGCTGCCACGGGCATGCCTCACCTTTACCACTTAAACCAGCCCTGCAGACATCATGTAATGCATTCTTCTGCTGGGGATTTAAGAATATGGTAGACCGTCGCTCAAAGTATGGTACATCGGCCGATGCATTTGAAGTGTGGAAGAATCACCTTGTTTCGATGGGATATGGCTATAAGTTAGGAGTAGACCTTCCTGGTGAGGGTAGGGGTTTCCTCCCCAACGCCCAATATTACAACAAGGCGTATGGAGAAGGACATTGGAGTGCAAATACCATCATTTCAGTGTCTATAGGACAAGGTGAGGTACTTGCAACCCCCTTGCAGATTGCCAATCTCGGTGCTACCATAGCCAACCGCGGCTGGTTCAGAACACCTCATGTAGTCAAAGAAATACAAGATACCATCTTACCCGATGAATTACTTGAAAAGCGCTATCCCACCATCGATGCCAAACATTACGACGCTATAGCCGAGGGTATGCGTATGGCAGTGACCGGTGGTACTTGTCGCCGTGCCAACATACCCGGCTTAGACGTGTGTGGAAAGACCGGAACAGCCCAAAACCCCCACGGACGCGACCACTCCGCATTCTTAGGATTCGCTCCTTATAACGATCCAAAAATAGCAGTGTGTGTGTATGTAGAGAACGGAGGATGGGGTGCAACTTATGGTGTGCCTATCGGAGCGCTCGTGATTGAGAAATACTTGCGTGGTTATATACCACCCGAGCGTAAAGCGATGGAGACTGAGATGCTAAATGCCAACTCCAAGCTATTAAGCGGTGTAAAAAAACATTAATCCTTAGAAACTGTGATAACTTCTCGTCCCACACCATCGATATTCCGATCGCTTGACTGGTTCACGATCGTGCTCTATCTTCTGCTTATAATGGCAGGGGCGATAAGCATATATGCAGCAAGTTACAACTTTGACAATGCCTCGATATTTGATATGTCGGCATTCTCGGGCAAACAGATTCAATGGATAGGAGTGAGCCTTGGTGTAGGACTGCTTCTACTTGTGATTGATGCCCGAATGTATGAAACCTATGCCTACCCGGTATATGTGACTATGTTAATGCTGCTTCTTGTCACGATATTCATAGCTCCTGATATTAAGGGGTCGCGATCGTGGATTGTACTGGGGTCATTTTCCATTCAGCCAGCTGAGTTTGCCAAGTTTGCTACAGCTTTGGCATTGGCTAAAATGTTTGGAGCATACGGATTTAACCTGAACGCAGCGGCAGGCAATTATGTTAAAGCTTTAGCAATCATATTTTTACCAGTACTTTTTATTCTTGCTCAACATGAAACGGGATCGGCCTTGGTATATATGTCGTTCTTCTTCGTACTCTATCGCGAGGGGATGAGTGGATTGGTACTCTTAGGCGCACTTTTTGCCGTAGTAATATTTGTAGTAGCGGTAAAATACTCCACTGAAGTGGTATTCGGTGTAAGTCAAGGTGAATTTATAGTCTATACTCTTATATTAGCCACATTGCTTGGAATGGTATTGTTTTACTGTCGCAACCTACGAATGGTTCGCAATGTGCTGATATGGTATATGGTATCGATGGGCTTGATGTTTGTGCTCAGCAATTTCGATGTGGTAGAACCCGGAGGATGGTTTTTCATCGGTGTGATAGGGGTGACATGTATCTATCTACTGATAGAATATTTACAGACACCTATGCGAAAGCTGCTTATCACCGTCGCTACAGCAATATTAGCTATGACATTCATGTTCTCGGTAAACTACGTGTTCAACAACGTGCTTGGGGCGCATCAGCAAATGCGTATCAAGGTGACACTTGGTCTTGAAGAGGATTTAAAAGGTGGCGGATATAACGTTAACCAGTCAAAGATTGCCATTGGTTCGGGTGGATGGTCGGGTAAAGGATTTCTTAATGGCACTCAGACCAAACTGAAATATGTACCTGAGCAGCATACCGATTTTATCTTTTGCACAATAGGTGAGGAGGAGGGCTTTGTCGGTACAATAGCTGTAATGTCAGCATTTGTGCTATTGATATTAAGGATTATTTCCTTGGCTGAACGTCAGCCCACTACATTTAGCCGAGTGTACGCATATTGCGTAGCAAGCATCTTTATATTCCATTTCTGCATCAACATAGGTATGGTGATCGGCTTGTGTCCTGTCATAGGCATACCTTTACCTTTTTTCAGCTATGGAGGATCATCGCTTTTAGGATTTACCATGCTGCTCTTCATCATGTTACGCCTGGACGCATCACGATTTGACAAGAATCATTAATATCCATAATGACGCAGATTTCGACCAACAATTTTACAGAGATAGTGGTTCTTCCTGAACACAGCGGAGCGTTACGAAGGATGATGTCAGTATGGTTTGGTCGCTGGTGGTGGCTTGTCGCTTTAATCTTGCTCATACCTGTATTTATAGCCTTGACAATCGATGTGCGGTGGTGGTATGTCGCGATCTTTATTGCCCTGATGGTTTATCCAACCACGATTTGGATGGTATACTCGTTCTATGCCACACAACAAGGTGCATCGCTGCTATATTGTCGCAAAAACATAAGGATAGATGACAGCCAGATCAGCATTGAGTATTATAACTCAGCTGATGACGAAGATAGTGACAATGCTTCTCCATTGTTGCGCTGTAGCAAGATAATACCGATGGAGAGTATAATTGGATGTGAGGCAACAGCGACAAAACTTACCATCGAATGGTCAACACAGGTATGGGATTACGTTGTAATACCATATGAAGCATTCGACAACGAATCTACTGCCAAAAGTATATCCGAGAGATTATTAAACGTTGCCTATGAAAATCGCTGGAATAAAAAGTGAATGTCACTCTTTATTGTCAACCCACTCCGAAAGCTCTTTGCTCGAAGCCTTATAGGTGATTGGGGCAGGTTTCTTGCAATATGCGCAAAATGGAACAGGGCGATTGCGGAGCCGATAAATTTGCTTCACATCAGTAATAACTGATATATTTAGATAGTCTCCGTTCTTATGCTGAAATTAAGTGCCGAGTCGAGTATTGAGA
>CAMWOD010000031.1 GCA_947175715.1 uncultured Porphyromonadaceae bacterium | reverse complement strand
GTGTTGTTGTAATTTATTATGCTGTCACAATCTGTGCCTTTATAGATGATACGGTATGCATAAGTGGGGTCAATTATAGGGGCGCATCCGACATACAAGCGTGAATTATCATAATTAATATTATATGTTCGATACTCACCGTTGTAATCAACTGTATTCTCTGAGGCTTGCAATACCTGCGGTTGCTTTACAAAAAGCCTGCATAGTGGATCCCCAACTAGGCTTTTGACGTAATATTCCCTACGTGAGGCTGGATTCGTTGGGTTATATAATGAGGCTTTTAAGAGTTCTCCAGCACGAATCTCAACTTCTACAGCTAATTTATCTTCGATAGAATTTAACAAGTGGTATGTCCAAAGATTACCATCAGGCACCCAAGTTGAGCGCGTATTACCGAGTAATGCGATTCCACCGGTCGGATTTGCTATGGTGTATGCATCGGCAAAGTGGTATGGTGTTGGAATTGTTCCCGAACCATCAATATGTTCATAGTCATGAGGCATAATAAAGCATCCAACTGAAAACATCCATGACGGATAATGAATTGTTGTCAGATTATCCAAACCATTGCCAGTTTCTGGATGAAGCCAGTATTCATATTCATCCATGCCAACGATGCCATGATGATCTTTATCCAACGAAATTGCCCCTGGATTACCATGCCCGAATAATGCCAAACATCCAACAGGATTAGTGTTCAAGAAGTTTATAAATGTAGATCCCGTGAGGTGCGCATTCTCGTCCCTAACGCTAAGATCATGTAATCTTGACCCATATATTCTATTAAGCCATTTCTTTTTATTTTGATAATAAACATCGCTGAAGCCTTCTCCATCATCATATTGTGACATAGTCATAACGGCTTTACCAAGATACTCACCATTTTTTTTAGGATTGACAAACTCGTAGGTTTTTACTTTGTCAATGTAATTTGTTATTTCCTGCTCTGGATTTTGGCCTATATTGAGTCTTCCAACATTAATTTCGGTGAAAACATCTGATGTATATTTGTTAGTGTAGTATGTATCATCTTTTTCCCCGCGATACCAGTTTGAGTTGAGATCTTTAAAATAAAGATCGGACGGTATACGAAATTCAATTGGGTTAAGCACATTATAGGGCGGTGGGTTGTCATCCTCCAGCCATGCGAACCTAATAGGCATCTCAGGATATCTTCCTGCAAGTAAGACATTTCGTGTGCCCCAACATTGATAAGCGTATTTTAAGAAATATCTGAGTCTCCCGGCATCATCATCAATCTCAGTGTAGGGGTGATAGGTTGATTGAAAATTTAGCACTTCCTCCAAAGCAAATATCATCGCTCCATAGCCTTGTGTGCGACGCATAGCCGCAAGCCTTTCAAAATGCTTGGCGTACTCCCGCGGGGTGATGATGATGTAGTCGTACTCGTTCATGTCGGAAGAGAGTGGCTTAACAGCGTCGATTGGAGATGCGTCAACAAGTATCGGATTTTCCACAACTGATTTTAGATACACTGCTGTCTCATTGCGTATAGAAGGATTGGTTGGAGTTATGGCCGTCAAGTCAGTGTCGTTGCCCAGTGAATATGTGATTTTCACAGTTACTTTACTATAAGCAGTAAGTGACTTTTGGTCTTGACTCACTGAGACTGGATATATGTTCACCGCTACGACTTTGCGGTCACCACCTACATACCCGATATTGGTAAGTTCCGCCTGAGACGATGGAAAGTGCGTATTGCTTTGAATAGCTGCGCTACCTAAGTTTGGTGCTGATGTGGTCACTGCTTCTGTGCAGTAAACTGAGTCGGTCAGGCTGATTGAGACTCCGCCCGATGCTTGAGCTGTCACGGAAATGTTGACAGCATTGTCAGGAACTTTGAACAACACTGACTTTACGGGCACACTTGGCATGCCGATGCCGGTGTAGTTGTCAAGGCCATCGTAATTGACCATGCTTTTGGTTCCGTTACTTGTGTTGATTGTGGAGACCTCGACCTGGGAGGGGGAGAAGTTGTAGGTCTTGTTGATGATACCTGCTGAGGTGGCGAGGGTAGCCATCAGCAATAAGAGAGAAAATGCCCGGAGTTTCATGGTTTCGGGTTTTAAAAATTGATAATGAGGTATATTAATTCCGCAAATATATAACAAAATGAGGAATTTGCAAGAATAAAACCTAAAATATCAATTTGATTCGGAACTTATATGTGTAAAATGAGAAAATTGAACTGGAGTGGAGTGATGAGTGAATGGGATGGCTGAATGCACAAAGAGCCGCAGACGTTGGGATGGTCTGCGGCTGTATGTCGTGGTGGGTGATGGGTGGCTTAGGCTCCTTCTCCCTCGCCGTTGTTGGCGGGCTGCTGTGCGGCTTCCCCTTGTGCGCCGTTGTCGGCGGCGGGTTGCTGAGCGTCGTTCTGCTGCTGACCAGCCTGGTCGTTGGGAGCGTTCTGCACGGGTGCGGCTTGCTCTACGGGAGCTTTAACGCGTGAGCCGGAAGTGTTGGCCTTGGGCATTACGAATACTGAAATTACAGCAAGCACCGCTACGATGGCAGCGAGTACCCAGGTTGTCTTTTCAATGAAGTCGTTGGTGTGACGCACGCCCATGATCTGGTTGGCGCCTGAGAAGCCTGAGGCTAAGCCTCCACCTTTGGATTTCTGCACGAGTACAACGCCGATGAGCAGTATCGCTACGATGACGGTGAGTACAATTACGAGTGTATACATATTATTATTGTGGATTATTTTGCGTTGTGCGCTTGTCGATGTGACGTTGGTTTATAATCAGTTTTTGTAGAAAACGTAATTGGTCTGCAAAGTAAATACTTTTTTCTGGATTATTCAAACTTATGGCCTGTAATATTTCAAAAGCACGGTCGTAGCGTCGCTGTTGAATGTATACGCGGGCCAGTCCCTCGGTGAGCGACGCCTCGGCGGGGAGGTCGGCGGGAGCCTGAGATTTAGGCTTGTTTTTGGGCTCACTGGTAGCTGCGAGTTCAGGCTCAACGGGTTGGGTGTCGGCCGGTTGTGGTTGCGGCTCAGCAACTTCGGCCGTTGGCGCTTCGGGGGCCTGTGGGGGTGTGTTCTTAAGGATGAATGCGTTGATTAGGTCGTCCTGGCTTCCCGGAGCTGCTTCGCCGGGGTTGGGGAGGCTGTTGGCTTCCTGCTGCTCGAGGGTCTGGGCGTAATCGGGGGTGGGGTTGAATATCAGTCGCTCGAGCAGGGCGTCTTCTTCGGCCGACTGGTGGCCGTAGGTGGCGATGAAGCGGTCGATGGCCTCGTCGGTATTGGCAGTTGGAGCGGGAGTGGTCGAGGGGTAGATGCCCGCCATGCTGGCGGCTTCGGGCGATATCTGCTCCAATAGGGTCTGTGGGTTGGGGCAGTTGAGCCTCAGGCGGAATCCTATAGCCTGGAGCCGTTCGAGCGGTATGCCCGATGTGTCGCGACTCATGAGCATTATGGCTGGCTCGGTGTAGTAGGGGTAGGCCTCGGCCATTGCGTCGACCCATTCGGGGTCGACTGGTTCCTGCGGATGGTTTTCGTAGTAGTGAAGTCGGTCAATGAGTTGTTCCATGGTGTTACCAGTTGCCAAGTGTGGCGTTGAAGATGAGGTCAACAAGGTCTTTGGAGATTTCCTCGCAGAGTTGATCCTGCACGTCGGTGAGCATCTCGGAGGAGTCGAAGTCGCGGTAGGCTGAGAATGACTGGTCGACATCCTTACCCTCCTGGCGTGTGTCGGTGTATTTTACACGCACGGTGATTGACAGTCGGGTTTTAGATGCGTATCCGTCCTCGGCCACTGCCTGAGGTGAGAGATTATAGCCGGTGATTTCCCCTTCGAGCTGGAGGTCGCTCGAGCCCTCGACTACTTGCAGGCGTGTGTTGCGTGCGATATAGTCGAGCAGCTGATTTTCGAATGTCTGCTGGAGCGGAGGGTAAACCAGGGCGGCGCGTATCGGAAATTCGGCTACGTGTATTGTGTGATATACGTTGTAGTCGAGGGCTGCCCCGTTGAACTTGTAGCTTATGCGGCAGCTCGATAGGCACACGGGGAGTAGCAGCAGTAGAGTGAGTGCGCGAAGCCATCGGCGCGCAGCGGTAGATAAACTCATCGTTGGGGGTGGTTATTCGAGTCCGTATTCTTTGATTTTGCGGTAGAGGGTTCGTTCTGAGATATTGAGCTCGCGGGCGGTGAGCTTGCGCCGTCCGCCGTTGCGCTCAAGTGAGCGGCGTATCGTTTCGCGCTCGGTGTCCTCAAGGGTCATCGACGGTGTTGTGTCGGTCGCTGCGGTATCGGTCGGCGTAAGGATTGATGAAGCTGTGGGGGTGTATGGCACTATGGAGCGCACATCGCATGGTGTTGGCTGCGTGACTTCCTCGGTATGGGGTGCGAGTGCCTGGGGGCCGTCAAGACGGCGACGCAGGGCTTCGATTTCGCGCTGCAGGCGGAATATCATGCTGAATAGCAGTTCGCGCTCGGCTTCGTAGGCATGTCCACCCGTTGATGTGTGTTCCCCTGAGTGGTGGAGCACGGTCGGGGAGTAGACCGTGGCATCTGCGGGGATGTATTGGCGCACTATGCTCTCGTCAACTTGGTGCCCGGCTTCAAAGAGTGAGATCTGGTCGACCACGTTCTTAAGCTGGCGCACATTGCCTGGCCAGCGGTAGGTGAGGAGCAGGTGCCGGGCCGATTCATCGAATGTGATGGCGGGAGTGCGGTAACGCTCGGCGAAGTCGGCGCTGAATTTGCGTGCCAGCAGCAGTGTGTCGTTGCCGCGGTCGCGCAGCGGCGGTATGTTGATTAGCACGGTGGAGAGGCGGTAATACAGGTCTTCGCGGAATTTGCCCTGCTCCACGGCTTTCACCAGGTCGACATTGGTGGCGGCAACCACGCGGATGTTGGTGCGTTGCACAGTCGATGAGCCTACCTTGATAAACTCGCCGGTTTCAAGCACGCGCAGTAGTCGGGCCTGTGTGGTGAGTGGGAGCTCGGCTACCTCGTCGAGAAATATCGTGCCCCCGTCGGCCTCCTCGAAGTAGCCTTTGCGCGAGGAGATTGCGCCGGTGAATGATCCTTTTTCGTGTCCGAACAGCTCGGAATCGATCGTTCCTTCGGGTATAGCGCCGCAGTTGACGGCTATATATTTATTATGCTTGCGTGCGCTGTAGTGATGGATGATTTTTGGGAAAAACTCTTTGCCCGTGCCGCTTTCACCACGCACCAGCACCGACAGGTCGATGGGCGCCACCTGTATGGCGCGGCTTATGGCCTGGATGAGTTGCGGCGCATTGCCCACGATGCCCAGACGCAGCTTGGCCTGCTGCACCTCGGGGGGTATTTCCATTGGGTTTATTTGCATCCTCTTAGCTCGTAGGTTTTTGACTTAAGGTATTCGCCAAACTCTTCGACCGAGCCCTGGTGAAGTTTCTGCTCCTCGACCGTTATGGGCTGCCCGATGGTGACGTGCATCTTCTTCCCTTTTTTGCGGAACACCTCGGCGGGTAGTCGCAGGGTGCGCAGCTGCCAGCTCACCTTGCCCAGGAAGTTGAACCACCATGAGTTGCTGCCGTGGAAGAATATGGGTATTACCGGCACATTCAACTGCTGGATGAGTCGGATTATCGAGGGTTGCCATTCACGGTCGTTGAGTCGGCCTCGCCAGTTGACCTTTGACACGGCCCCGGCAGGGAAGAAACCTATGGGCTCGCCGTGTCGCACCTGCATGATGGCCTCCTTGATGCCGCGCATCGACACGGCCTTCTTGGCGGGGTCGTCGCTCGCAAGGGCGTCGACGGCTATAAAGTTGGGGCGCATCGCCGTGATGAGGTTGAGCACCATGTTGACCATCACCTTGTATTTAGGGCGCCTCGAGCCTACGATGTGAATCAGCGTGATGCCGTCGAGCGCTCCAAAGGGGTGATTGCTCACGGTGACGAAGGCCCCGGTCTTAAACTGGTCGAGCGCTTCTTCGTTGTCGATTCTCAGCTTAAGCTCCAGGTCGCTCAGCAGCCCTGTGCAGAACTGAGGGCCGGGTGTCTTGCAATTGTGCCCGTGGATCCAGTTGACCTTGTCGATGGCCAGCAATTTCATGGCCCAGCGCACCAACTTGGGGTGAGAGCGGAGCTTGGGCGCCTTCTCCATTATATCTTCCTCCGACAGCACGTCGGGACGTATCTCATAGCCTTCGTATTCCATCTTAATAAGTATTGAAATGCAAAAGTATACAAAATATACCAACAACCCAAACTCATCTTCGGCTCCCGGCTTTGAAATGAGCGCCAAAAGGAGTAAATTTGCTGCGAAAACTTAGAAAGTATGTCGACACCTAAAGCTATAATACTTGGCTATATCAACCGCGGCGCGGTGGCAAGCGACGGTGAGTCAGTGAAAAACCAATACATCATATCGCAGCTCGAGAAGCTGGGTGTGAAGATGTTGCCACTTGACTTCTACGGATGGCGCAAGCGGCCGTGGGTGATGCCTCAGGCACTATTGACATTGATTTTCAAGCCACGCACTCCGCTGATCCTCTCGACCAATCCTATCAACATCTACGGAGTGATTAAGGCGCACCGATTGTTGCGCTCGAAGCGTAAGATAATTTACTGGGTGATAGGCGGTAGCCTGCATGAGCGCATCAAGTCGGGAGAATTTGAGGCCAGGTATTTCAAGGGTATCGACCAGCTGCTTGTGGAGAGCAGCATAATGTACGACAGCCTGCGGGAGCAGGGGTTTGACAATGTGCGTGTGCTTCCCAATTTCAAGGAAGTGAATTACTTGCCGCCGTTGCACCAGCAAGGGGAGAAAATCCGCTTTGTCTTTCTGTCGAGAGTGAGTCCCTATAAGGGCGTCGACTATATTTTCGACGCCGTGGAGATGCTCAACGGCAATGGGTATGGCGACCGATTTGAGGTGGATATCTATGGCAAAGTGGACGATGACTACTTGTCGACCTTTGAAGACCGCGAGAATAAGTTGGAAAATGTGCGCTACCGCGGCGTGCTGCCGATGCATACCCGCGAGGGCGTTGACCAGCTTGCCGGCTACGATGTAATGCTCTTTCCCACATTCTGGCCGAGCGAGGGTTTTGCGGGGATTTTCATTGATGCCGCCATCTGTGGCCTCCCGATTATCGCAAGCGACTGGGCTCACAACCGGGCTTTCTTGCGTGACGGCGTGGACGCCCTGTTTGTTCAGCCCAAAGACGCCCATCAGCTTGCCGAGCAGATGCGGCGCGTGATCGATGGCGAGGTCGACCTTGCCGCAATGAAGCGCAATGCCCAGAGCCGGGCCAAGGATTACGATATTGACAGTGTTGTAACACCTCAATTACTCAAAGAATTAGGGTTGCTCCAAGCTACTTGCTCAGCGAGTCGCCGAGGGTGAGAAATGCCAGGTGGCGGCTTGTCCTGATGATGGAAATTACGCCGCAACAAACAGCCGTAATCAGTGCCGCGCTCAAGAAGCTCAACGCAAATGTTGGCACAAACTGTGCCGCTGAACTCTCAAGCGCCCCTGCGAGGCATGGCATGGGAAAAAGGAAGAAGTATTGCAGCAGGTAAATGCCCAAGCTGTTTCTACCTAAATAGGCCCAAATTTTTATCGATGGTGACACGTTGGTCGGCATCTCGCCCACCCATCGAGGTGTCACGTTGAATGCCACTACCACCAATAGCAGGTGCCACAGCGGGGCTATGAAAAGTGTGGCTCCAGGTTTTGACATGAAGCTGATGGCATCACGATAAACCAGCAGGGAGAGCAGGCACACGCCTAAAAGCGTTGCCGATGTTATTATCAACTGGTTGCGTATTATGCGATTGAACGCCTCACGATTCTTGCGGGCAATCACTCCTATCATAAACACCGGCGTATACATAGCCACCATCTTTAGCTCAAGGATATTGCCAAGCATAGTGGGTGCGCACTTATATAATGCTATGAGCACCAAAAAGATTGCCGGGATTGTAAGGATCTGTGCCACGCCACTGCCGAGTCGCCGTAGTAGAGGAGCGGCCAGGTAGTATATCACCATTATTTCAAATAGGCAGATGGTAAACCAATACCCACACTTCGACTCGTCGCACCATAGGCGGCTGATGTTGACGCACCAGTCGCTACCCACGTCGCTGGCTGCGGTGAGATGCGAGTGTCCTTGGTATAAAGCAAACAGCGCCGACACGATCACCATCGGAATGACCAGCTGCTTAAAGCGGCTCCACAATTGGGGCGAACCGAAGGGCTCACCGCTGGCGCTCACCTTGTAGCTGAAATAACCGCTTATGAAGAAGAACAATGGCATGTGGGTCCATGATATTATATTCATCAGCAGCGTGTCAAAAGTCCTGTCGGG
>CAMWOD010000030.1 GCA_947175715.1 uncultured Porphyromonadaceae bacterium | reverse complement strand
ATGTGGTAGCGGCGCTGAGCTCAACCTTTGTCAGGTTTTTGCAACCATTGAAGGTAGAGGTGGCGATTGTGGTGACACCTGCGGGGATTGTGATCGAGGCAAGACCGGTGTTGAGGAATGCCTGGGCGCCGATGGTGTTAAGGCCGGCGGGGAGCACTACCTCGGTCATTGCCGAGCAGTTCTGCAGATAGTAGTCGGGGATTGCGGTCCAAGCGTCGCCGAAGGTAGCCTTCTTAAGAGCTGTGGTACCGGTGAAGGGGAGGTCGTTGGGACCGGTAGCGTTGGCGGTAAGCACGCGGTTGAGCACGAGCTCCTCGATAGAGCGCTCGCCAGCCTTGTCACCACCCCAGATGTTGGCACCTACGGTGATTGCGCCTTCGCCAGCTTCAAACACGAGTTTCTTCAGCGATGAGCAACCCTGCAGGTCGTTAGCACCGAGCTTGGGTATACCGCCGGGGATTACGAGCTCTTCGAGAGCCGAGCAGCCGCCCCATGTATCCTGGGTCACCTTGGTGATACCCTTGGGGAGGACGAGCTTGGTCATTGCAGTACAGTAGTTGAACTGGCCGCGGCCGAGGGTGGTGATGGGTGAGTTCTCGGCGAATGTGATTGATGTGATAGTTGTGTTGGGTGCCGAAGCGGTGCCCTTGAATGCCGATGCGTTAAGAGCCGACACGTTGTAAGTAGTACCGTTGTATTCCACAGTTGCGGGAATCACCAGGTCGCCTTGGTAAGGCTTTGAGGGCTTAGCCACGGTGGCTTCGCTACCCTTGAAGGTATACTCCAGACCGTCGATAACGGTGTTGGCTGCGGTTGCGCCAAACACTGCTGACAGAGTCATAATCGAAAGTACACCAGCTTTTTTGAATTGTGTAAACATGTTTCGATTTATTGATGATTGGTTAATAATGAATTTTTCCATAAGGGTTTCCCCGGTTCATAGTTGTTTTTCTGGCAGGGGTTACGTGTTTTTATGGTAAACTCCACAAAAGTAGGCACTTTATTCCGAAAAACCTAATTTTGCGACAATTAAATGGTGTGAAATGTGAGTTAACGTGCACTAATTAAAGTTAAATCGACTTGGCGATGTAGCCGCACTGCGCGTCAACCTGCCATGTGCCAGCCACTTTAAACTTCAGCTGCAAGCCGCGTCCCTGCTTGGCGTCGCCTATCACGTCGGTGATGCCAAACTCGGGTTTGGGCGCTCCGTTGGCCTGCAGGGGCACCAGCTCGTCGCACTCGAAGTGGATGCCGTCGTGGCTCAGGGTCACGGGCACGTCGGGGAGGGTGATTTTCGACTGTGCGGGCATGTTGGAGGCGAATTTAGCGTTGTTGATGGTGATGGTGGCGGTCATCTTCTCGGCATCAAGCTTCATGTCATACGATGTGTCGAGGTCGGTGTACACTGTGGGGTTGCCGGTGAGGAAATTCACAGTTGTCTGCCCGTAATACGAGTTGGAGGTCTGGATCACCGATACTTTGTAGCCATCGACGGTCATGTCGGCATAATAGTAGTTGGCCTGCTTACTCTGGCCGTAGAAGTTGCGCAGCACGGCTCCGGCCGAAAATGCCTCGAGGTTCACATTGTTCACGGTCACAGCTCCGGGCAGCTTCATGGCCAGGGCGCCGTAGTTGGTGTTGGTGTAAGTAGTCGTTGGCACTACGAAGGCCACCTTGCGTGTTTCGGTCAGGGGCACCGACACGGCGGTGACCGCAACTTCATTTTTCTCCAGGCGGAAGTTGTAGCTCAATGTCGAAGGGCCGTAGACGTGGCTCTCACCCTCGGGATCGGTCACATAGGTCAGGTTGGGGGTGAGGTCTTCGGGCCAGTAGCACGACACTTCCATCACGTTCTTGTCATCGTCCAGGCACGAGGTCATGGCGAGCGCCATCAGCGCCAAGGGGAGCAATTTGATTGTCTTCATTCTGTAATACTGTGTTTTATAGGTTGAATATAAGTTATTTTTTGCGATTTAAAGCCACACGCATTGTCACGCCCCACTGGCGCGGGCGGCCGCGCTGTGTGAACGAGTTGCCCATCGACATGAAGTAAAATGTGGAGTAGCGGGTGCCTGTGACATTCTGCCCCCACAGCTCCAGCTGCGTGTCGCCAGGCAGGCTCAGCGTGGCGTTGAGATCGAGCAGCGAGTAGAATGGCTGGCGCAGTGTGTTTTCGTCGTTCCAGCATATCGAGCCTACGCCGCGGGTCGACACCGTCAGCGCTATCCCCCGCAGCCAGCTCCAGCCGAGGGGATGGGTGTAGGTGGCCCCGGCAAAGAGGGTGTTCTGGGGGGCGTAGGGCACTCGGCGGCCGCTGTAGTCGGCCTGGCCGTTGTCATAGCGCACAAAGCGGGCGTTGGTAAATCCATAGCTCCCCTGCAGCGTCAGCCGCTCGATGGGCTTGACGCTCACCGACAGCTCCGCACCATAGCTGCGGGTGCGCCCGGCGTTGGTCATGATGCGGCCGGTGACGGTGCCGGGGGGAAACATCGTGAGCTGCTGGTTGCGGCAGTCGATGTAGAATGCCGCGGCCTGGGCGGTGACGCGCCCGTCCCACAGTCGCTGATGCCACCCCACTTCGTAGTTCCAGCTCATCTCGGGCTTGTAGGTGATGATCTGCTCCACGTCGTAGCGCATGGCCAGACCCATGTCGGCCATGACGCGCTGCTGCAGCACGTCGCTGAACATCTGCACGTTGTACCCTCCGGCCTTGTACCCCTTCGATAGCGACAGGTACACATTGTCGTCGTCCGAGTCGGTCAGGCGGTAGCGGGCGGTGAGGCGGGGTGTCAGCTGCAGGTCGTGGCGGTGCAGCGAACCGTGGTCGTCGATGTCGATTGGCACGCGGCTGAACACTCCACCCTCGGGGTTGTGTATCGTATAGCTTGCCTGCGTTGAGGAGTTGTAGCGCAAGGCGGTGCGCTCGAAGTCGAGGCGCAATGCGGCGGCGAGGCTCCATCGCCCTAAGTCGTAGCTGCTTTCGTGGTAAATGGCGGCGCCCCACACTGGCGAGAGGAAGTGGCTGTTGAGCAAGAAATTCTGCTGGTCCCAGCTGATAGGATACAATGGATTGTGCTCGTTATAGTTGTCGACAATAAGCTGGTCAATACCCATAAGGCCGAAATCTACCGGGGCGTCCATGCTCATCCTCTTATAGAACCCAAATGCTCCAGCCATCCAGCGGTAGTCGCCTCGCGAGCCCCTGATGGTCACATCCTCGGTCAGCGCCCACTCGCGGCGGGCCTGGGTGAGGGTGAAATATGGGTCGGGCAGGAAGTCCTGGTCGAGTGTCATGTTGTCGTCGATATACTGCGCCGATGTGATGCTTGACAGCGTGAATCCTCTGCCGCGGTAGCGGGCGGTGAGGCCATCGGTGATGCCGGTGCGGCGGTAGAAGCAGGTGTCGTTGTGGCTTATCACCCCCGTGGTCATCGACTCGTAGGGGTAGCCACCCTGTCGCGACAGGGTGATGGCGGCGGTGTTGTCGAGCTGCCAATGGCGTCCGGGGCGCCACTGTGTGCGCCAGCGCAGCGAGCCCTGACGCTCATGGTCGAGTCGCGCGCCATTGTAGGCGTTGCGCCAAAATCCGGCCTGACCGGTCATATATGCGCTCAGCGACATCCCCAGGTCGGGCGTGAAGCGGCGGTAGGCCGAAACTGCCCCCTTCCATGCGCGCCCCGATGCGTATTCACCCATCAATCGCACTCCCTGGTATTTCAGGGCCGACAGGGTGTATATGTTGATCACGCCGGCCATGGTGTTGCGACCATACAGGGTGCTCTGCGGACCACGTAGCACCTCTATGCGGTCAATGTCGATCAAGTCGAAATCATAGTTGTCCTTATTGAGTATCGGCACGTTGTCAACGTTGAGGCCCACGGCGGGCTGGTCGATGCGGGCGCCGATGCCACGCATGTATATCGACGATGTCATGCGCGAGCCATAGTCGGGTATATACAGGTTGGGCGCCAAGGCCGATGCCTGCTTCATCGTCACGATGTTGTAGCGCTCCACCTCCTCCGATGTGATGGTGGTCGATGCCTGGGGCTGTGCGTCGAGCTGCGTCACCTGCTTGATCGACGTGACAGTCACTTCACGCAACTTGTTGCGCAAGGTATCCACCTCATCCCCACCCCAGGCCTGGAGGGCGACGAGCGTCACAATAGTCAATATCAGGCTACGCATAGTCACAGCACAGGTTTACGCCGCGAATTTACTCACTGCCACCCACCTGCGCAATCGCTATAAATAGTGATGGCGGGCCTTACGGCTCGCCATCACTCGTATTGGGATCTGTGTGTTATCTTATCAACGCACTACGTTCACTTTGGTGGCGTTGTGGCCCTGCACGCGGATGTAGATGCCGCTGCCGGGGTTGTAGACGCGCACACCCTGCAGGTTGTAGTAGATGGTGTCACCGTCGGTGCCGTCAAGGCCGATAGCATCGATCGAGGTGGTACCCTTATCGCCTGCGCGTACATATACCATAGGTTCGGCAGGAGAAGCCTCTCCCTGGTGGGTATCACCATCGCCGGTAGCGGTCACTTTCACGATGCTGTACTTCGAGATAGCGGGCACCTTGATATAGGGCTTGTCGGTGTCGGCCATATACACCTGGTTGACTCCGCTGTGCTTGATATAGTCGGTATCGGTCCAGTCGCCGGGGTTATTGGGGTCGGCTTTCTTATAGCTCAGGTTTTCACGGTCGGCATCGCCAATCATCTCTACCTCTACGTGCATTGCCACGTTCGAGGTCTGCTGACCTGCTGAGGCGGGAGCCTTAGACCAGTCGGAGTCGTTGTACTTATAGCGCCAGCTGAGTTCGTCGTCGCTCATCTTCTTAGCGTCGTCGAGTGTAGCCAGACCCTCGTAGTAGAGATGGATGAAGTCATCACCTCCATCGGGCAGGTTCACAGCATTGAATGTCTCCCTTACGGGCATGCGGTTATCATACCTGGTGGTCAGGGTAACTGTGGCGGTAGCCTCGTCGGCAAACTTCAACGACTTGGCGTCAACAGCCACATTGGTAGCGTAGATATAGATGGGAGCGCCCTCAACACCTGTGGCCGAGTTGAAGCTTGAGCCATCGAACTGGAAGCTCTGAGCCTCATCACCACCGTGCACGAAGTAAGCTGTATATCCGTCACCATCGTCGGTGATGTTGTGGAGCACGTGGTCAGGATCGTCGCTGAGTACTGCCTTGCCCGACTCACCGCGTGCAATGTGCTTACCATCTTTGAGCTTCATGGCCCATACGCCTTCCTCTTGCTTCTCGAAGTTTACAATGGCCACATTCTTGTCGGCCACGGTCAGGTGATAACCGTTACCGCCCAGGGTCACGTCGCCATTCTTCTGCTCGTGGGTAGAGCCGAATGTGCCGGTAGCTTCGTCATAACCGGTCATCACATAGTGTCCGGCAGCGTCGCCATCTTTCTTCACACCTACAAATACGTAGTCTACGCCCTCCATGATGCCGCGGCTGCGGTAGTAGGTCACAGGCGATGTACCCTCTGTGCACTTATACAGATAGATATCGTAGTTATTTGCATTCCTGTAGAAGGTGAATCGATGAGGATTGGCACTACCGTTGTGCCCAAGCTCACCGCTTGTGTAAGAATTTACGTCATACTTTATAGAGCCTCTACCATTAGCGCCTACCGATACAGTAGCGCTCTCAGCGCTCTCTTTGTCAGCGGCAATCGCAACTTCATTCTTAGCGGACGAGCTATTATTGTAAACCGTTGCTAAGTAGCCGTCAGTTGCACCCTGCTTGTAGTGCACGTAATACTTGCCATTTTCGGCGGGCTCGAATCTTACACGTGCCACATTATCCGATGTGATGGTGAATTTGCCGTTATTCATTTCTGCGTTACCGGTCACATCAACCTCAGCGATGTACTTCCCATTCTCGCTAACGCCACCCATAAGACCATACTTAGTGCCGGTCTTACCTACAATGATGTAGTCATAACCAGGCTCGATGTCGGTAGCGAGGGCAAATATAGTGCTTTGATCTACCTTCTGGAGTGTGTAGCTTGCTTCGGCAGTCTCCGACTCGGTAGCAAGAATCTTCTTGCCCGATTTGTCAACGAGGTATGCATAAGCGAGTACATCTACGTCGGCATTGACGGTGAATTTGCGAGGTGATGCACCGTCGATAACCTGATCACCTACCATTATGTAGATATAAGCACCCTTGGTCGCAGAGGTTACTGTAACTACGGTACCCTCCTTTACTTCTCCACTCTCGACAGAGAATGTAGGCATAGCAGCCTTTTCATCCTCTTCAACCTTCTTGTAAACCCTCGTGTACCTTCCTTGATCGTACGAAACGCTTTCAGTAAAAGTACGCCAATCGGTGGTGCCATTTGCGCGTATCAAGCGCGGAGCATCAGTTCCGAGAGTTGAAGGTATGTAGAACTGATTAGGATAGCCCTCCTTTTCAACGGCTGTGAAATGATACTTGCTATCAGCGGTCAGCTTATCGATATTAAGATATCTGTCACCGGCGTATTGCAGATAGAGAGGCTGCAAAGATGCTACATTCGAGGTAAAGGCGTAAGTTTCGCGACCCTCTGCATCTTTTTTAATATCAGCAATGGTGAAGATAGTATAGATAGTGAGCTCCGAGGTGATTTCCGATTGATCTTCCGACAGAGTCACTTCCTTGGCCGCAGGGAATATAGCATCATCATCAACCTTTTCGCTGCTCATGCTCACGGTATGGTCGCCGCCAAAGTTACTTACAAACACCACCTGGTCGCCGACATTCAGTCCTGCGAAGTCTTCTACATAGGCGAATGTGCCTTCCACTGTAGTGTCCACGGTATATTCACCCTCCACAGTTTCCGACTTGGTCACTACTTCACCATTATCATTTTTGAAGTAGGCGTAAGCAGTTACCTTAACATCCTCCATCACCTGGAACTCATAAGGCATCTTCACTTCCTTCTCAAAATCTTCTTCGTGATTGGTGTTAGCGCCTTCAACCTTGATGTGGAGCAGAGCGTCGTTAGTAGGACAATCGACCTTCACTGTAGCGCCGACATTAAGCACAGAGCCAAAGGCTGGTGTAAACACAGGCTTCTCACAAGACACAGGCACTTTCTTAAAGAAGTAAGTGTCTTTATTTTTACAGTCTGATGAACTTACATATGCCCTCCAGTCACTATAAGCACTAATGCCAACATATCTTCCGGTGCCTGAAGCAGGTTTTACTTGAAGCATTTTATTTGCTTCTGACCATGTGAAATCATATGTGTCACTGCCATTGTTAACGACGAGATTTGTTGAAGATGTCCAACCTAACTTATTATTTGTATTAAGCTGAGTAAATTGATAAACGCCATCATTCAGAGACACGGTGAATTTCATTTCATCAGTTGCACCAGCTGTGATTAAGCTACCATCTTCGTTCAATGTAAGCTTAACTGTGGTTGGCTTTGAGTTTCCTTTAGGATTGAGTGCATAATTATTTCCGTCATATGGACCTACTATCACAACAACATCGCCATCTTTAATCTTTGAAATGGGAGTTTTGACGTATAGTTCATCACTGACAGGATCTGGAACAACCACTTTTATTGTGTAGTTACCCGAAACGGTTTCCGACTTGTCAGACTCGTCATCGGCAGTATATGTATAGGCTATAACCGATACAGGTTCGTTCACAGTAAATGTAATGGGGAATTCAGCCGCAGGCTCTTCTACTACGACTTCGTCACCTTTTTTAATTAGGAGATTAAGCTTAGCACCCTCAGTAGCACACGTAACCTCTACCACTGTTTCGGCCTCAACCTCACCAAATGCAGGATTAAACACAGGCGCTGCACAAGTAGTAGGTGTGGGGTCATCACCCTTGATTACCTTCTTAAACAGCGAGCACATCTGTTGTGCCGATGCATAATTCGTAAATCGAGGACTACTTGAGTTATACTGGAACTTGCTACCATTATTCCAAACCATTTCTACATCTTGGCTATTTTTCCACGTAAGTGTCAGATCGCCTGCTTCTTCTTGCGTCTCAGACAAAGCACAAGATGTCTTAGTACCTGTCACATATATATATTTACCATCACCTATACATTTATATGCGTATTTCCCTTCATTTACACCTTTTACAATAACAAATGGTAGAACCTTATCTTTATTATCAGGAGTTACAGTAATTGTTTTATCTGTTATTGTAAACAATCCTTTCGTAGTAGTAAAGATTGAGCCCGACAATGGGCCCATTACTGAACCATGTGAGACATAAGCCATAATGTACTCATCGCCGAGAGTAAGGTCGTCGGCACTTTCGACCAGCTTATACTGCACATCCCCTGTGGGCTCAGGCACAACTGTTTTAACATTGTAGGTTGCCTCAATTTCGTTTGACAGAGTTTCGTAATCGTCGAGAACGTATGTCACTTTCACTGTCATGTCTTTGTCAACAGCAAAAGTATATGTTGCTTGGCCTACGGCTTCATTAATGTC
>CAMWOD010000029.1 GCA_947175715.1 uncultured Porphyromonadaceae bacterium | reverse complement strand
GGCCACGATAAAGAACAATGGCTTCCAGATTGAGGCCGGCCTTCCCTTAGGTTCGCTTTCGGGCGATTTCGTGGGCGTGGGCAACATGCCTGGTGGCAACGATGGCAAGTGGTATTACATCGACATACCCGTTTCCGATCTCGTTGATGAGGACGGTGAGTTTGGCTTCACTTACAACTTCGCCTCACCTATCGGCGACGGCGTGTTTACCTTCACTTTCAGCGATCCTACGTGCAGCAAGGTCACCAAGTCGGGTCCTGCCCCTGGCGAGACTGTCTACTCTTACGAGGTTACCGAGCTCGGATCGGCCCTGTCGCTCGACCACGTGTTCTTCTATGTACCCACCAACAACTCAGTGGCCAATGTCGCTGCCGAGCAGGAAGAGGTGGTAGAGGGCGTTTACGACCTGATGGGTCGCCGCATCGACAATCCTACTAACGGATTGTATATAGTACGCACCAACCTGGGTAGCCGTAAGGTGTACATTAAATAATACATTCCAGCATGAAGCGTTATATCATTTCGGCACTGGCTGTATTGGCTGGTGTGACGGGCGCATGGGCCGAGGGTACATCAGAGACACCATCGGGCTACACCCTGCGTTGGGCCGACGAGTTTGACGGCACAGCCCTCAACGAAGCCATCTGGAATATCGAGGTCAACGGCAATGGTGGTGGCAACAACGAGCTGCAATACTATCGCCGCGAGAATGTGAGCGTGGGTGTTGACCCCAAGAGTTCGGAAAACTGTCTGATACTCACCGCCCGCCGCGAGAACTTCGCTGGCAAGTCGTTTACGTCAGGCCGCGTCACCACGCAGAATAAGGCCGCTTTCAAGCACGGCATGATACAGGCCCGCGTAAAATTCCCCAAAACCAAGGACGGTCTTTGGCCAGCCTACTGGATGATGGGCAACGATATGAACCGCTACGGCTGGCCCCGTTGCGGCGAGATTGATATTGTGGAACTTGGCCACTTCAACGGTATCAAGGCCGGTACTCAGGACCGCTACTTCGGCGGTACGCTCCACTATGGACCCAATGCCACAGCCGAGGGGCACCAGCAATACTCGCAGGAGTATCTCGCCCCCGAGGACAACCCCATCACCAACGATGAGTACCATATCATCACCATGGAGTGGGACGACAACAATATGTATATGTATTACGACCTTGAGGCCTACACCAATGCCGCCAAGCGTCGCGCCCGCTACTTCACCTGCAATGTTTCGTACTCCGACGAAGATCTGGCTGTAGGTAAATACTTCCAGAAGCCCTTCTTCTTCCTCTTCAACCTGGCAGTGGGTGGCTCATATCCCGGCATCTATCAGGCAGGTGGCATCACCGCACTACCCAATGCCGGCGACGAGGCCAAGATGTATGTCGACTGGGTGCGTGTATATCAGCGTGATGACGACGAAAACGCCCAATACACCTACGTTGATGGCCAGGGCAACACTATCACCAACATCGAGGATGAGCCCGACAAGCCCGTTGATCCCGATACCAAGACCGAACTGTCGACATTCGCCACCAAGGCTCTCGATGAAAACGGTGTGACTACATTCGATTTCAACGGTATTACCGACGCAGTGCTCATAAGCACCAGCGACGGCGTGCGCGGCCACCTCTACGAGGCTGGCGCCAATGTGGTAGACTACAACGTGAACAACACCAACCGCAACCTGTGGATATGGGAAAACACCTACGTGGCTGTCGACCGCACCGGCCAGGTCAACTCATTTGGCTGGGAAGAGGGTTACAATAAGTTCACCGTAGCCTCAGTAGGATGGTCGGGTCTCGGATTCAACATAGCCGGCGAGGACCTGTCGATGATAGACAATACCTACTGGCTCCACTTCGCCATGCGTGCCACCGATGCAGAGCTGCACACATCGCACGAGATGTCGGTGGGTAGCGCCAAATTCATCGTGGGCAACTCCAATGGCAAGCTTGCCTCGGTGGGCGACTTCCGCCGCGACGGCGAATGGTACTATTTCGATATCCCCGTGGCTGCGCTCGAGCAATTCTACGCCCCGGCTATCGGCATGAAGGCCAACTTCAACGACAATATCGTGACATTCATTTCGGGTGGAGTCACCGATGCCGAGCTGTGCTTCGACAACATCTTCTTCTACAAATCGTCGAAGAAGGAGGTGCCCAACTTCACCGACACCAAGTCGGATCTTGGCAAGTATGGATATAAGAGTCTTGATGAGAACGGCAACGCCGTGTTCAGCTTCAGCAAGGTGAAAGATGTAGTGCCCTTGTACCTCTCGGGCGACACCTGGGAGAGCCTGACAGCAGGTGGCACATATGGCGAGACATCATTGGTAAAGCAGGAGTGGGACAACTCCGAGCAGGGAGGTCGCAACAACTTCTTCATCTGGGGCTCACCCCTTACAATGAAAGTTTCTACCGTGCTCGACACCCCCAACTCGTTTGGCCGCGTGCCCTACGGAGGCTTCCCCACCTACAGCTCCGAGACCGACGGCATCACATGGAACGGTTCGGGCTGGGCTTCAATAGCCGGCCAGGGTGTCACTCCGGCTCCCAAGGACCTGTCGATGATCGACGACGAGTGGTATGTACACTTCTCGGTGCGCTCAGATGCAGCTGTGAGCCACATCCCCGTAATGATACGCTTTGGCTCGACCGATGCCGACGCAACACTGGTGCTTGGCAAATACTCCACCAAGGCGCTGTTTGCCGACTTCAACCGCGACGGCGAGTGGTACTCATTTGACGTGCCCGTAGCCGAGCTGCGCAAGTATGGCCAGCTCTGGAGCAACGCTCCGGCCAACGGCGGCATCAGCGCTTATACCGACTATGCGCTGTGTATATACACCGATCAGGCATTCTACAACAATTCTTACTTCGCCATCGACAACGTATTCTTCTACCGCGCCGACGAGGTGCCTGATATCGATGAACTCGGCGAATATACCACCAAGAGTCTTGACGCCGAGGGCAAAACCTACTTCGATTTCACCGGCAAGGAATTCATCTCAATATCGGCCAACGGCTCAGTGACCGAGCACATGAAAGTCGATGGAGAGGAAAACATACTCCACGACCTGCGCGACGGTGTAGGATTCTGCAAATTCTACAACTGGGGTGACGGCAACACCTACACCGCCGGAACTCTCCCCGCCGGCGTGCCCGACTCATTCGGCGGCGATGAAGGGTGGATATTCTTCACCACCAATGGTGGATGGACCGGCGCCGGATTCATCAACGACCATGGTCAGGACTTCTCAGTGCTCGACGACGGCAACTGGCACCTCCACTTTGCCATGCGAGGCAAAGACGACTGTAGCCATCAGATAGCACTCGGTCAGGCCAAGTTTACCATCGGCGCCACAGCCTACGCCGCCGGCGTGCCCGTACTCGGCAACTATCGCCGCGACGGTGAGTGGTACTCATTCGACATACCCCTGAGCGAGCTCAAAAACCTTACAGCCGAGATATTCCCATCGTCCAACGGTGGTAAGTACGCCTACAAGGACAATTACCTGTGGTTCATGTCGGGCGGCGAGATCGGCAAGGAGCTGCATCTCGACAACATATTCCTGTGGAGAGATAAGGACAGTGACTCAGTGCAGATTGTTGCCGGCGACATCAATAGTGCCGAAGCTCCCGCCGAAATATACAACATCCAGGGCATTCGCCTTGAGTCGATGGATGCTCCCGGCCTCTACATAGTGCGCCGCGGCACTGAAGTAAGAAAAGTCATTGTGCGTTAATCCCCACAATCCCATGCATCAATCACGTAATATCATATTGCTGATTATAATCGCCACTTGTGCTCTTGGCCTTAGTGCCAAGAGCACAAAGCGCGGTGTGGGGTGGGATGAACACAATGTGGCTCTGAACGAGAAGCATGCCGAGCAGTTGCGCCCCGGTGTGGGCTGGGTATACAACTGGGGCCCCGATGCTGGCACGCCTTCGGCCTACGACGACGAGCTGGTGTTCGCACCCATGGCGTGGAATGGCAGCTACAATGAGCAGCGTCTACGCTCATGGTACAAGGCGCACCCCGAGAGCAAGTACCTCTTAGGATTCAACGAGCCCAATTTTTCCGACCAGGCGCGCATGACTCCCGCCCAAGCCGCTGCGGCATGGCCCCGCCTCGAGGCACTTGCCAGCGAGTACGGACTTCGCCTTGTGGCCCCGGCGCTCAACTTCTCGGCGTCGGTAGTAGGTGGTCGCGTGTGGAGTCCCTACGAATGGTACGATGAGTTCTTCCGCCTCTATCCGCAGGCTCATGTCGACTGCCTGGCGTTGCACTGCTATATGAACTGGTATAGCGCCAGCACATGGTTTGCCACCGAATATTTCTACTCCGACCTATATAATCCCAAAAAGGATTGCTACGGTCGCTATCCTCACCTTGTAGCATTTCTCGACACATACAAGGAGGCCAACGGTCACTTCCCGCGCATGATGCTCACCGAATTTTGCTCTTGGGAAAACGATGGTACTATCACCGGTCCTGATTTCCAGATCGACCAGATGACCCAAAAGCTGCAGATGCTCGAGAAAAGTGACCTTATCGAGGGTTACGCCTGGTTTATGGCCAATGCCGATGGAGGCTCCGCGGCTTACCCCTATATGAGCCTGTTCACGGCCAACACTCCCAACGCCACTCTATCGGATATCGGTAAGGTGTATGTGTATATGAGCGACTTCGACACCGAGCGCTTTCATCAGGCCGGCACTCCATTTGCGGCTTCCGACTATATCGACGCTACTACCGACGACCGCCAGGTGAAACTTCGCCCCAATAGCGACAACACCTCGCCTATGCCACTGCAGATCGAGCTTCCCAAAGGAGCCTACCCGACTTATCAGATCGACGTGCCCGCCGATGGTGAATATACCATGAGTGTGCGCGTCAAGGCCGATAAAGCTTCATCAATCACCCCGTATATCGACGTAAAAGCCCATCCAGCCGTAGCTGTGGATGGCTCAGGCTCATGGGCCGACCTGCATATCGGCCTCTCTCTAAAATCGGGACATCACACCCTGATGCTTTACAACAGCGGATCATCGCCCATAGCCATCAATGCCATTGAGCTTGATGCGGCAGGTGGCGTGGCTCAAGTTAACGACGATGAGCGACTGCCTGTACATGTTTACAACACCTCTGGATTCACTATATCCGACCCTTATAATACACCCGGGATAAAAATCGCAGTATATCCCGACGGAACAATCACAAAGACCAATCAAATAATCACTTATTAATACACGAAACCCATGAAAATCAAACATTGGATTGCAGCAGCTGCGCTGCTTGTTTCTGCATCCGTTTCAGCCGCCTCATACGCAGTATGGCCGGTGGCTACTGATGGTGAAGTGCAGATACCTAATGAATTTAATTATTGGTGGAACTTCAGGTCATCGGTTGATAATATCAACAACCGAGAAGTGACAAAATGCTGGGCTGGCGAAGAAGGTCCGGCCGCATCATCAGGATGGATCACATACGAGTTCAGCGGATTTGATTTCGCTCTCTTAGCCGACAAAGACCTTACTTTCGACGCAATGGTCGAGGGACCCGGTCAATGGAATATACGTCTTACAGCTGCCGACGGCGTGGAGTCGGATGTGACAGTTGCCATTCCCGCCGATGGCCAATTCCACAGTGTGAGATATAACGTAGCTGAGTTATGGCCCGCTGTAGCCGCCAAATGGAGCACTGGTGGTGCCAACGATAAAGCCATATTCACTTTCGCTGTAGTGGGTTCCGACCTTAGCAGTGAGTCGGCGTTCTATTTCACCAACGTACGCTACAAAGATGCTGTTGTAATGCCGCAGATCAGCGCTGAGGCAATAAATATCACCGAAAATTCGGCAACCCTCACCTGGAACGCTACTTTCCCCGAAGGTTACACCAACACCAAGGTGACCGTCGATGGAGTTGAGGCTAACGGCAATTCGAAGGAGCTCACAGGTCTCAACCCCAATACCGAATACACCTATGCCATCGTGGCTTCGGGCGACCTGGCTGGTGTGACCTACTCAAAAACCGAAACCGTCACCTTCAAGACCAAACGCATGCCCGGTACCAATCCTACATGGCATGGCGTCACTGACAAGGATGGCTTCTCGGCAGTATACGGCATCACATATAATGATGACAAGACTCTCACAGTAGAGGCAGAAATAGTGACTGAGAAGGAAACCCCTGAGGCCGACCGCAACTTCCACATCTTTATTGGTGGCGACGAATGGCTGAAACTTCACGACAACGGAGCAGGTATCCTCGCCGGTACCACTGCATCGAAGTTTGAAGAAGGCACTACCATCACTTGGGAGTGGTATCTGCCCTACGCCGGCGGTGTATATCAGGAGGCCAACCAATACGTGGTGGGTTCGGAAAATGAAGCACCCCTGAGCCTTCGTATCAGGGCCAGTGTTGACAATATCACAACCGACGGAGCTGAGATAGCTTACGATGTCACTGCCCCTGCGGGGATGGATTATAAGGTATATTACAAAGGTGCAGGTGACGCTGTAGAGGCTACTACCAATCCTATTGTGCTCACTGGCCTTGCCGAAAAGACCGAATATACCTACGAGGTATACGCCGTAGCCGGCGACCTGACAAGCCACAGCGCCGTGGTGACATTCACCACCAAGTCGGCCTCAGCACGCAACTACGTTTATGCCGGTGTGCTCAACGCCACATTCGCCAACGCATTCCGTGTAGGTGAATCGGACGCTGACCGCCACGACATTGCTGCTGAACTGCCCTGGAGCGTGACCTACAACGATGGCGACATGACTGCCGTATACTCAATCGACCTCACTTCGGTGGAAGATATCGTAGGCCTGGTGCCCCAGTTGTGGTCATACGGCTTCTTCAACCTCACCAAGAACAACGCCAATGGCCGTTGGGAATACACATTCACCAACAAGACCCTTAACGATAACACCGCTATATCTCACTACCTCCCCTACGCTGGTGGAGTTGTTGACATGCCCACCGGTTACACCTACTGGGGTATGGAGAGCGAAATCATAGTACCCGAAAAGGGTCTGGTGATGACAGCATCGGCCGAGGATGTTACCACTACCACAGCTAAGATCGCATACTCGGTAAAGGCAACTGAAATCGATGCCTATACCGTATATTACAAGCTCGCCGACGGCGAGGCTATTGAAGCCACAGCTTCTCCTATCGAGCTCACTGGCCTCGAAGAGTTCACCAAGTATAGCTACGACGTATACGCAGTGGCCGGCGATGTAGAGAGCAACCATGTTACAGTCGAGTTCACCACCAAGTCGTCGACAGCTCGCGACTACGTGTACAGCGACTTGTTTGCAGCTGAATTCAAGAATGCATTCCTCCCCGGCGAGACCGATGCCGACAGCCGCAGCTTCTTCGTGACACTTCCCTGGAAGGTGGTTTACGATACCGACGGCAACGCCGTTTACTCTGTAGACCTTTCTCAGGTAAAAGACATCGTAGGCCTGGTGCCCCAGATCTACTGGAACGGCTTCCAGACACTGACCGCCAAGGAGAATGGTGTCTATGAGTACAACTTCGGTCAGCAAGAGCTTGAGGCTACCACAGCCATCTCTCACTACTTCGCTTACGCAGGCGGCGTAGTGGATTCACGCACTCCTTATACCAACTGGGGTATGGAGAAAGAGGCTCCCGCAATCGGCGAAGCAACAAGCCTGGCTTTGAGCGCAGCTAAGAAGGCCGCCAAGATCAATGACAAGGTGCGCCTCTCGGTAGTCGCTAAGGATGCCAACGGCTACTACCTCCCCGTTAATTCGGTGAAATATGATGTAAAGGGTGGTGACTTCGAGCTTGACAACTCTGTATTCACCGCCAAGGCAACCGGTATATACACCATCACTGCTGCCGCAGGCAATCTTACTGCCGAAACAGAGATAGTAATTCTTGCAAGTTCAGGTTCTAACAACATCCTGGCAGGCAAGATCGGTGTTACCGACGAGGAGAATATCCAGGGTGGTAGCGTAGAAAATGTGACCGACGACAACCTCACATCACAGCTCGAATGGAAGTGTGGCGACACCGAGGAGCATTATCTCATCTACGATCTCGGTGACGACTTCTATATTGAGGGTATTGATCTACTTTTCGAAGGTGCATACGCCACTGAATTTGCAGTAAGACTCACCAACGCCAAGCCTGCTGAGCTCGAATCAGCATCTTCAGCAGCCGTTCGCTATATGGAGAGCGGGAAGCAAGCCGCTGACGTAGTCTTCGCCAATGAGAAGAACGATACACAGCACTACTTCATTCAGAAGCCTGCCGGAACACACCGCTATGTTGAGCTCCGCACATCTAAGGCTCTCAACACCGGCTGGGGCATCAAGGTGCGCGACCTTAAGGTTTACGGTTCAAAGGACGACCCCATCAATTCAGGTGTACTGACAGTAGGCCAAGACGATGCTAATGCCCCCGTAGAGTACTACAACCTCCAGGGTGTGCGCGTATATAATCCCGCTGCAGGACAGCTGGTAATACGTCGCCAGGGCAACACCGTCAGCAAGATCGTGATACGATAACCCATCACTTTACATAAACCATCGGGTTTACATAAATCAGAGACTGTCTAACAAGTTTAGGCGGTCTCTTTCTTTTTATGTCACAGTCAAAAAA
>CAMWOD010000028.1 GCA_947175715.1 uncultured Porphyromonadaceae bacterium | reverse complement strand
TAATTAAAAAGAATACGTGGCCTGAACTCGCTGCAACTTTTGATAGATGGTCGTAGGGATGTTTATCTCACTAAGGTCACACTCTTGTGATGGCACAAAGTTAGCTAAATTTCTCTACAAGGCCAAGCGCTAAACTATTTTCCTGCAATACTGTATTACTATGTTATGAAATGGCTAACCGTCCGTATCGTTCTTATTTTGTGGTCATACAAGCTCACAATTCTGCTAACAGTTCCGACCCAGTCATCACTTCCATCTTGGAGAATGCAAAGAGCTTCTTACCGAGATCTATCAATGATGCACCAATGTTGTAAACCTCCTCGTCAATATTGACAGTTGCCACTTCTTCCAGTTCTCCCTCTTTGTAAATATTTCTTGAATGATTTCATTCGCATGGGTCGCTTCCATATTTTTATGGCTCTTGGATGAATCGTCAAGATTTTTATGTATCTTTGCAATTATAAAATGCCACTTTAGAATTGCAAAAACATGATTAAAAGAGATTTAAGTGACAAAATTCGCTATCTAAGCACAAAATTCCCGATTGTGACACTCACTGGCCCGCGACAATCGGGGAAGTCAACATTGTTAAAAAACTTATTTCCCGATTACCGATATGTGTCACTGGAGAATCCTGATATGCGGTTGTTTGCTACGGATGATCCCAATGGCTTCATCAAGACATTCAACAACCACATAATAATAGATGAAGCTGAGCGCGTGCCATCGTTGTTTTCTTATCTTCAGAGACATATTGACGAAGTAAATGAGCCAGGAATGTATTTGCTCGCCGGTTCACGCAACTTCCATCTTATGGCAGCTATCGATCAGTCACTTGCCGGACGAACTGCGGTGTTAAAACTACTCCCATTCTCGCGTCATGAATTGTATGATGCCGGCAAATTGCCCGCCACAATCAATGAACAGATATTTAAAGGATTTTATCCTCGCATATATGATAAAGACATAGATCCGACCGACTATTATCCATCCTACATTGCCACATATGTAGAGCGAGATGTACGCACAATGCTCAATATCGGAGATCTCGGACGTTTCACCAGATTCATCCGTCTTTGCGCGGGCAGGATAGGGCAGTTGCTCAATAAGTCGAATCTTGCAATTGAAGCCGGGGTTGCTATTCCTACAGTAGAATCATGGTTGTCCGTGCTTGAGGCAAGTTATATCCTTTATCGACTTGAACCTAATTTCAACAATTATAATAAGCGGATTGTCAAGACCCCGAAGCTGTTTTTCTATGATACCGGCCTGGCATGTAGTCTGCTCGGTATACGGTCGACTGAGCAAATTGAAAGTCATTTCCTTCGCGGGGGGCTGTTTGAAAATTTGGTAGTCAACCAATTTATCAAGGACAGACTCAATAACGGCATAGTACCTGATCTCACTTTCTGGCGCGACAGCACAGGCCTTGAGGTTGACTTGATTGAAACAATCGGGGTGCAACAACATGGATATGAGATTAAGTCGGGGAGCACTTTTACGCCCTCGTTCTTTGACGGCCTGACAAAATGGGGAGAGCTGTCGGGCACACCTGTAAATAGCCGAACCGTGATATATTCCGGATCTGACAATTTGCAGACTTCCAACGGCAATGTAATTGCCATCGACTCTTCCTTCTAAAAGCTGTAAACGTTTTTTTGTAAACTGTGTATTCACATTGTTAGCGATATGATGATATGATGAAAGCATTATTATTTTCGATAATTGTGGGGGCGCTTACATGCTCGGCAACGGTCGGCGCGCAAAATCGCGACTGGGCCGGTCAAAACCGCTACGCTCAAGCCAATAAGGAACTGCCGTCACCTATCAAAGGGGAGCACCGTGTGGTGTTCTTAGGCAATTCCATCACCGACTTCTGGCCCGCAAGTCACCCAGAATTTTTCAGCGCCAACAACTATGTGGGCCGCGGCATCAGCGGCCAGACCACCTACCAGTTTCTCGTGCGCTTCCGCCAGGACGTAATCGACCTTAAGCCCGAGCTGGTGGTAATCAACGGCGGCACCAACGACTGCGCCGAAAACACCCACCCATTCGACATTGACCGCACGATGGCCAACATCGAGTCGATGGTGCAGCTGGCACAGGCCAACGGCATAAAGGTGATATTGACTTCGGTGCTCCCGGTCACCGAGTTCTACTGGAACATGTCGATTACCGACGCTCCACAGCGAGTTATCGCCATCAACAAGCGAATCAAGGCCTACGCCGATGCCCACAAGATTCCCTACGTCGACTATCACTCGGCAATGAAGGCCGGCGACGACGGCACCATTAACCCGGCCTTAAGCGGCGACGGCGTACACCCCAATGCCGCCGGCTACACCGTGATGGAGAGCATCATCAAGCCCGTAATCGACAAAGCTCTCCGCACCAAATAAGACCCCCTACCCCTAACGAAGCTGCCTATCAGCGGGCTCGCGCGAGCGTATTTGCGCAATTGGGGGAATTTTTGTAATTTTGCGGTCAATGTAGGGGCATATCCCCATCAGCTATCTATCTAACCGATTACAACCTAATTTAGCATACTTATGTCAGAATTAAAGCGCACAAGGATTGTCGACCTCTTTGCCCCGGGTATGGCCGGCAAGGAAGTGAGTGTGAAGGGGTGGGTACGCACCCGCCGAGGCAACAAGCACGTACAGTTTGTGGCTCTCAACGACGGCTCAACAATAAAAAACATCCAGATAGTATTCGACCTATCAAAATTCTCGGAAGACGACCTTAAAGGCATCACCACCGGCTCGTCGCT
Organism: uncultured Porphyromonadaceae bacterium; assembly: GCA_947175715.1. Classification (GTDB taxonomy): domain Bacteria; phylum Bacteroidota; class Bacteroidia; order Bacteroidales; family Muribaculaceae; genus JAJPXC01. The sequence continues at coordinate 5,883 of CAMWOD010000028.1, read as the reverse complement.
CCACGTTGTGGGCATTCTCGTAGAGTCAATGGGAAAAGGTCAGTCGGTCGAAATCCAGGCCCAGAGCTTTGAAATCTACGGAGCAGCCGATGTAGAAAGCTACCCCTTGCAGAAGAAAGGGCACTCGCTCGAATTCCTACGCGAGATAGCCCACCTGCGCCCCCGCACCAACACATTCGGAGCTGTGCTCCGCGTGCGCTCAGCCCTAGCCTACGCCATCCACCGCTTCTTCCAGGAGCGCGGATTCTACTATCTCAACACCCCGCTGATCACAGCCAGCGACTGCGAGGGTGCCGGCGCAATGTTCCAGGTCACAACGATGGACCTCAACAACCTACCCCGCACCGAGGATGGAGCTATCGACTACGCATGCGACTTCTTCGGCAAGCCCACCGCCCTCACCGTGTCAGGACAGCTCGAGGGTGAGCTCGGCGCCACTGCATTAGGAGCCATCTACACCTTTGGCCCCACTTTCCGTGCCGAAAACTCCAACACACCGCGTCACCTCGCCGAATTCTGGATGGTGGAGCCTGAAGTGGCTTTCAACGATATCACCGACAATATGGACCTCGCCGAGGACTTCGTGAAATACTGCATACGATACGCCCTCGACAACTGCCGTGACGACATCGAATTTCTTGCCGAGCACTACGACAAGGACCTTATCGAGCGTCTCAACTTCGTAATCAACAACGATTTCGTGCGCCTCACCTACACCGAGGGCGTGGAGATACTCAAAGCCTCGGGCAAGAAATTTGAATTTCCCGTGGAGTGGGGCATCGACCTGCAGAGCGAGCACGAGCGCTACCTCGTGGAGCAGCACTTCAAGCGTCCTGTGATACTCACCGACTATCCCAAGGACATCAAGGCTTTCTACATGAAGCTCAATGACGACGGCAAGACCGTGCGCGCCATGGATGTGCTCTTCCCCAACATCGGCGAAATCATCGGCGGCTCGGAGCGCGAGGAAAGCTATGACAAACTCTTGACCCGCATCGAGGAGCTCAACATACCCATGAAGGATATGTGGTGGTATCTCGACACCCGCCGCTTCGGCACCGTGCCCCACTCGGGCTTCGGCCTTGGTTTCGAGCGCCTGGTGCTCTTCGTCACCGGCATGACCAACATACGCGACGTCATCCCCTTCCCCCGCACACCCAACAACGCCGAGTTCTAATTGAGCGACTTTTTCTCCATCCTCAGGCGCTTTGTGCCGCCATACAAGAAGTATCTTTTTCTCAACATCTTCTTCAACATACTGGCGGCATTCCTCACGCTATTCTCGTTTGCGGTGATCATCCCCATCCTGGAGATGCTCTTCGAGATTAACGAGACCGCTACGTACACCTATATGGCTTGGGGCTCCGCATCGATCAAGGATGTGGCTGTCAACAACTTCTACTACATATGCCAGCAGTGCATCACCGAGTGGGGGCCATCGGCCACACTCGCCCTACTGGCCTGTGTGCTGGTGTTTATGACCCTGCTCAAGACCGGAGTCACCTATCTCAGCTCATACTTCGTCATCCCCATGCGGTCGGGCATCGTCAGGGATATACGCAACTATGTCTACGATAAGATAGTGTCGCTCCCCATCTCGTTTTTCACCGCCGAGCGCAAGGGCGACGTGATGGCCCGCATGAGCGGCGATGTGGCCGAAATCGAAAACTCGATAATGGCCTCGCTCGACATGTTCTTCAAAAATCCCGTGATGATCATCGTGTGCCTCACAATGATGATAATCATCTCATGGAAGCTCACCCTCTTCGTGCTGGTGCTTCTGCCCATAGCCGGCATGGTGATGGGGCGCGTGGGCAAGCGCCTCAAGCGTCAGTCGCTCCATGGCCAGCAGCAGTGGGGCACATTGATGTCGGATATCGAGGAGACCCTTGGCGGACTCCGCATCATCAAGGCCTTCAACGCCGAGCCCAAGGTGATACAACGCTTCCACGGCGACAATCAGGCATTCTACAAGACCTCCAACCGCATTGCGCGCCGCCAGTCGCTTGCCCACCCTATGAGCGAGCTGCTCGGCACCACTGCCATCGCAATCGTGCTATGGTTTGGCGGCTCATTGATACTCAGTGGCTCCTCCTCGATGAATGCCGCATCGTTCATCTACTACATGGTGATTTTCTACTCCATCATCAATCCCGCCAAGGAGCTGTCAAAGGCGATGTACTCCATCCAGAAGGGTCTGGCATCGATGCAACGCGTCGACAAGATACTGTCGGCCACCAACCCCATCACCGATCCTGAGCGCCCCGCAACCATCGCCAACTTCACCGGCCACATACGCTACAACAACGTAACCTTCGGCTACGACCCGGCAGTCAAGGTGATCGACAACGTCACCCTCGACATCCCGGCCGGATCAACCGTGGCACTCGTCGGACAGTCGGGTTCGGGCAAGTCAACGATGGCCGACCTGCTACCACGCTTCTACGACGTGCTGCAAGGCTCTATCACCATCGACGGTGTCGACATACGCCAGCTGCGCGTCCACGACCTGCGCGCCATGATGGGTAATGTCAACCAGGAGGCCATACTATTCAACGACACCTTCTTCAACAACATCACATTCGGCGTCAACGGCGCCACAATGGAGCAGGTGGTCGAGGCAGCCAAGATAGCCAATGCCCACGAATTTATCGAGGCCAGCGAGGAGGGCTACGACACCAACATCGGCGACCGCGGATGCAAGCTCTCCGGCGGACAGCGTCAACGCGTATCGATAGCGCGCGCAATTCTCAAGAATCCACCCATCCTCATCCTCGACGAAGCCACCTCGGCACTCGACTCCGAGAGCGAAAAGCTCGTACAGCAGGCACTGGAACGACTGATGCAAAACCGCACCACACTGGTCATAGCCCACCGCCTGTCGACCATCAAAAACGCCGACATGATATGCGTGATGCACGAAGGTCGCATCGTAGAGGCCGGAACCCATGACCAGCTCATGGCCCGCGACCAGTACTATAAACACCTGGTGGATATGCAGAAGTTCTAATCGATGCTCAACTTCACTCCCATATTACGCCACTACTTCACCCATCGAGCCAAGCAGGTCGAAGCCACCTACAGCGATGTAGAGAAGCTACAACGCCGTCAGCTCAGCTGGCTTCTGAGCCGCGGCGCAAAAACACTTTACGGACAGTCACACTCATTCGACACCCTGCGCAGCTATGATGACTATGCACACCGGGTGCCCACAGCACCCTACCCCACCCTACGCCCACTGATCATGCGCATGGTCAATGGTGAAAAATCGATACTGTGGCCCGGCCGATGCACCAACTTCGCACAGTCGTCGGGCACATCCGACGGTAAGAGCAAATATATACCCGTAACACCCGACTCCTTCTCCAGCAACCACTACCGCGGAGGCTCCGACGTAGTATCATTCTACTTACGAGCCTACCCCGACTCCCGCATCTTTTCCGGCAAAGCCTTCATCCTCGGCGGCTCATTCGCCAACGAGCTCGACATACCCAAAGGGGTGTGCGTAGGCGACCTCTCGGCCAACCTCATCGACCATATCAACCCTGCGGCCAACCTGGTGCGCATACCCTCAAAACAGGTGGCGCTGATGGCCGACTGGACCCGCAAGCTCCCGGCCCTCATCGAGTCGTCGCTGCACCAGGATGTCACCAACATATCAGGCGTGCCCTCATGGTTTCTCACCGTGCTCAAGGGAGTGATAGAACGAGCAGGAGCAACTACCATCCACGACGTGTGGCCCCACCTCGAAGTATTCTTCCACGGAGGCATCGCTTTCGGGCCCTACCGCGAGCAATACCGCCACATCACTGACCCCTCTCGGATGCGATACCTCGAAACCTACAACGCTTCCGAAGGCATCTACGCCGTACAAAACGACCACACCGACCCGGCCATGCTCTTGCTCCTCGACGAGGGCGTGTTCTACGAGTTTGTACCTATCGACCAGGCCGGCGAGGAATACCCCGAAGCGCTCCCGGCATGGCAAGTGGAGCAAGGCAAGGTTTACGCCCTACTCATCACCGCCCCCAACGGATTGTGGCGATTTCCCATAGGCGACACCGTGCGCATCGAGTCGGTCAATCCGCTCAAAATCACCATCGCAGGACGCACACGCCACTACATCAACGCATTTGGCGAGGAGGTGATGGTTTACAACACCGACCGCGCACTCATTGCCGCATCTCAGGCCACCGGCGCCCAGCCACTCAACTACACCGCGGCACCAGTATTCGCCGGCGACCACTCACGAGGCCGTCACCAGTGGATCATCGAATTTTCACAAGCCCCTGCCGATCTCGCTCAATTCGCCCAGGAACTCGACAAAGCATTGCAAAACGAAAATTCCGACTACCAGGCCAAACGCACCGGCAACATATTTCTCGACCCCCTCGAAGTGATTCCCGCCCCCGCAGGCACCTTCGACCGCTGGCTCGCCTCAACCGGCAAGCTCGGCGGACAGCGCAAAGTGCCCCGCCTGAGCAACGACCGCACACTCATCGACTCCATCCTTCAGTTCCTCTGACCCATAGTCATCAAGTAAAGCGCCAAACCTGTATAAATAGCCACCAAAACCGCCACAAACAGTCGCCGTAACCGCTGCCGAAAAATATTTTTTTGAAAAAAACGCCAAAAAACTTGCACAGTAAAAAAAAGCGCCCTATCTTTGCACTCGCAAAACGGTTCTGACAACCGCGGAGCACTCTTAAAAAGGTGCGTTAGTTCAGCTGGTTAGAATGCCTGCCTGTCACGCAGGAGGTCACGGGTTCGAGTCCCGTCCGCACCGCTGGAGAGAGAGGAGAATGAGTAATTGTTAAGCTTCGGCTTACATTACTCATTCTTTTTTTGTGTTCAGCTTGGATTTTTATTCTGCCGTGCAGAAATTTCGCTTTTTTTCAGTACATTTGCAATCTAATCTGCGCTTGTGCTGACAAAGACCTGATCGACTCAAAGTCGCTTTGCCTCGGCAAAGAATTTTGTAAGAAACACTTCTTATACAACATATTACGGAACTTCCCTGTAGTCGCACATACTAAGCACATGCACCAAGCCATAAGTTTTCACAATCTTATAAGGGCACTTCATAATGAGCAAAAATAGGCTGACATTCACATTGATGGATATGGGATATAAAAAAGCCGGTCCCGTTCAGATTTACGATGAACGAACTTGCTATGACGATGTCAACGAAAATGGAGACCCCATTGTTATTCCATTCCCTGCACAACTCGCTATTGTTACCCATGCACTTATGCTTAACAATTCAAGTCATGGCGAGATATATCAGTCTAAGGCCGATCAACTTATTGATGCGTGGACTGATTCAACGCTGCCACAAAAAATTAAGACTGAGTGTGATGTAGCTTCTGATCCACTTTGTCCTCTCCAGCGCTCGCTGTTTGAAGATTTGAATGACGTACCTTTCCCTGGACCAAAAAATCCCAAATTCACTTTTATCGATCTATTCGCTGGAATTGGTGGGTTTCGTATGGCTTTTCAGAACCTCGGAGGTCAGTGCGTATTTTCTTCGGAATGGGATGCACAAGCTCAGAAAACCTATTTTGCCAATTATGGCGAAGTTCCTTTTGGAGATATAACATCAGAACATACTAAACGATATATTCCTAATAATTTTGATATTCTTTGTGCTGGATTCCCCTGTCAGGCATTTTCTCTTGCAGGTAAGCGTCTTGGCTTCGAAGAAACCCGCGGCACTCTTTTCTTCGATGTAGCAGAAATCCTTCGTCGTAAGCAACCAAAAGCTTTCTTCCTCGAAAACGTGAAAGGTCTCGCCATTCATGATAAAGGCAAGACCTTGAAAACCATTTTGAATACTCTTGATGAAATAGGCTATACCGTTGTTCCGCCTCAAATTGTAAATGC
>CAMWOD010000027.1 GCA_947175715.1 uncultured Porphyromonadaceae bacterium | reverse complement strand
AAAATTACAGCCGTTACTTCGATGGACGCGAACCCGGCATGCGCCCGGTCTGTTTGCTTGATTATTTCCCCAAAGACTATCTAACGATAATCGATGAGAGCCATGTCACTATTCCCCAGATACGCGCCATGTATGGAGGTGACCTTTCTCGCAAAATGAATTTGGTGGAATATGGATTCCGTCTTCCCGCTGCACTCGACAACCGACCGCTGAAGTTCGAGGAGTTTGAGAAGCTGCAGAATCAAACCATATATGTGTCGGCCACACCTGCCGACTATGAGTTGGCCAAGAGTGAGGGTGTTGTGGTAGAACAGATTATCCGTCCAACCGGGTTGCTTGATCCGGTGATTGAAGTTCGCCCATCACTCAACCAGATTGACGATCTGATAGAGGAAATACAACAACGAATCGAATTGGGCGAACGTGTGCTCGTGACTACTCTGACCAAGCGCATGGCCGAGGAGCTTGACACATATATGCAGAAGATGAAACTGCGTACCGCATACATCCATTCCGATGTGGAGACAATGGACCGCATACGCATTCTCGACGAACTTCGCGCCGGCACCTACGATGTGCTTATTGGCGTGAACTTGCTTCGCGAGGGTCTCGACCTACCTGAGGTATCGCTTGTTGCAATCCTTGACGCCGACAAGGAAGGGTTCTTACGGTCACATCGTTCACTTACCCAAACTGTTGGCCGTGCTGCCCGCAATCTTAATGGGAAAGTGATAATGTATGCCGACAAGATCACCGAATCGATGCAGCTTACAATCGATGAGACCAATCGTCGTCGCTCGCTCCAGCTGGCCTACAATGAGGAGCATGGCATAACACCCCAGGCCATTGTTAAGGCTCGCAAGCAAATTATTGGCGTTGATAAGGATGATAAGGCACACGAAAAGCAGCCTACTTCACGGTCATCTAAAGCACATATCAGCGCACCGCGCACATATGATTACGGCCTATCGGAATCGGTCAATATCGCAGCTGATCCAGTGGTGCCTTATATGAACGCCGACGAGCTACGCCGAGCAATCGAACGCACCCGCGACGAGATGATGCAAGCAGCTAAAAATATGGAATTTATCGAAGCAGCTCGTTTGCGCGACGAAATGCTTAAGATGCAAGAACTACTCGATAAGGCATGACTCCCGACACTACAAAATGGCTCCCTACATCGGTTAAGGAGATGAAAGCTTTGGGATGGGACTATGTTGACGTAGTTCTTTTCTCAGGCGACGCATACGTCGATCATCCATCGTTCGCTGCCGCTGTGCTCGGGCGCGTGCTGCAATCACATGGTTACCGCGTTGCTATCGTACCGCAGCCCAACTGGCAGGACGACTTGCGCGACTTCCGCAAATTTGGAAAACCGAGACTATTCTTTGGTGTTTCAGCCGGAGCGATGGATTCAATGGTCAACCACTATACCGCCAATCGCCGCAGGCGTAGCGACGACGCATACACCCCTGACGGCCGGCATGGAGCGCGTCCCGATTATCCAACCATTGTATACTCCGAAATACTTCGTAAACTATATCCCGATACACCTATAATCACGGGGGGTATTGAAGCGTCAATGCGTCGCGTGAGCCATTATGACTACTGGCAAGATCGATTACGCCCATCCATACTTATCGATGCTCCTGTCGACCTGCTGATATACGGCATGGGTGAAATACCTATCGTAGAAATCGCACGCCGCCTGCAATCGGGAGAATCAATATCTGAAATCATAGATGTACCGCAAACTGCGATGTTGCGCCCCGCTGCTGAACTTCCCCAGGCAAGCGATACAGACATTATTCTAAACTCTTGGGATCTTTGTCGCACAGATAAGAGGTCGCAAGCTCAAAATTTCAAACATCTTGAGCAGCAAAGCAACCGACGGCAAGGTGGCGCCACACTTTGGCAGCAGTATAATGACAAGGTTGTGCGCATCAACCCTATGCTGCCTCCCATGACTACCGAGCAAATCGACCGTTCTTTTGATTTGCCATATACCCGCCTACCCCACCCTCGTTACCGCGGTAAGCGCATCCCTGCCTACGAGATGATACGTCATTCAGTCAACATGCACCGTGGTTGTTTTGGAGGATGCGCATTCTGCACCATATCGGCTCATCAGGGTAAGTTCATCGCATCACGCAGCAAAGAATCTATACTACGCGAGGTAGACCAAGTGACTCAAATGCCCGATTTCAAGGGGTATATCAGCGACTTAGGAGGACCTTCGGCCAATATGTATAAAATGCATGGAAAGGACCTCTCCATATGCGACAAATGCTTGCGTCCGTCATGCCTGCACCCACAGGTTTGCCCAAATCTTAACACCGACCACTCCGAGCTACTTGACATTTACCATGCAGTGGATGCCAATCCTAAGGTGAAAAAATCGTTTATCGGTTCAGGTGTGCGATACGACTTGTCGATGCACCCCACGGGGGATAAACGTATCGACAATGTCAACCGACGATACAATGAGGAGTTGATTGCGCATCACGTATCCGGCAGACTTAAAGTAGCCCCAGAGCACACTGAGGAAGATGTACTGAAGGTGATGCGAAAACCAACATTTGACCTATACTACCGATTTGAGCGAATATTCGACCAGGTAAATCAGCGGCATAAGCTTAACCAGCAACTTATACCATACTTTATTTCAAGTCATCCCGGATGCCATGAAATAGACATGGCGCAACTTGCCGTCAAGACCAAGGCTCTTAATCTGAGGCTGGAGCAGGTGCAAGACTTTACCCCTACCCCACTTACACTTGCCACCGAGATATATTATTCCGGAATACACCCATATACAGGTGAGAAAATCTTTACTGCTACCACACCTGCTGAAAAGCTTGCCCAGCGTCGTTATTTCTTCTGGTACGACCGTACCTATCGTCAGGATATAGTCAACTCGCTACGCCGACTGCACCGTCCCGATCTTATAGCCCAGTTATTCGGACGATAATTGCCAACCTCCTCCCAGTACGAGATATAGGTTAATCAACGCAAGATATTGATCTCTCAGAGCGTTATTTACGCCAATCTGGGCGTCAAAGAAACGACGTTGAGCATCAAGCACATCAAGATAGTTAAGCGAACCTGCGCGATATTGCAACGCAGCGAGCTTTACGTATTTCGCTGCGGCGTCGCTCAGTTGATTTTGCAACAACGTAGCCTCATGTTTCTTGCTCAATGTGATAAGCGCATTCTCGACTTCGGTCATTGCAACTATCACACTTTGTTCGTAAGCGTATCGAGCACGATCGTAAGCAGCTATTGCAGCCTTGTATTTCCTTTTTTTCTTACCGAAATCAAATATCGACCCAGCTATGTTACCCACAAGATAGCTATAGGGGGATTGAAGCCAGTGTGCTACTTCATCGTTCTCCCAACCACCTGTAACGGCCAGACGAAGATTTGGGAATCGATCAGCATATTTTAGTCCTACATCGGCCATAGCAGCCTGCAACCGTAGTTCAGCTCCACGTACATCTGGCCTACGTTTTAGCAAGCCCGACGGTAGCCCTATGGGGAGTGAGTCAGGGAGTGTGAGATAGAGTGGGAATCCATCCTGACGATGAACCTCTCTTGGCAGGTCGCCCATGAGCATCGTAAGTTTGTTGCAACATATGGTGATACGCCTTTCCAAATCAGGGATCAGTGAGGCCGTCGTGGCATACTCCACCTGAGCCTGCTGATATACTGTTTCTGACGTAAGACCACCCTCAAACCTGATTCTCGCCTGCTCCAAAGCCTCTTGACGTGTGGAAAGAGTACGACGCACTATAGCAAGTTCATTATCAAGCGCAAGTAGATTAAAATAGTTGGATGCCGCCTCAGCGATTAGTGTCATTCTCACGCCTCTCAGATCTTCCTCTGATGCCCTATAGTTGGCCAAACTCTGCTTGCGTGCCCACGACAGTGAGCCCCACAAATTTACCTCCCAACTTACTGTACCCTTCAACGAAAATTCAGGATCACGACTGAATGATTCACCATGATAATCGGTGGTCTCATGTGTAGCGCCAACAATACCGTTTATTTGGGGTGTAAGATTGAGACGCTCTATGCCGTATAACTGGCGCATCTCCTCTACAGTTGCAGCGGCCTTGAGAATATCATAATTATTGTCGAGAGTTTTACGGAGTATTACAACGAGTGTGGAATCAGAATAATACTCCCACCAAGCTACATCGGCAATCGTAGTTGAGTCGGCATGTGTCATACCGATATAATTTGGTAGAATCTTTACATTAGGTTCTTTCAGACCCTTGACACCAGAGCAACTTGATGCCAACACGGCGAGAAATAAAGCATATATTATATGTTTCATTTTGACTTGCGAGAACTACGTTTTGCCATTATTTTATTTATCAACACAAAGAAGAACGGCACAAATACTATACCGATGGTGATGGCTGTGACCATGCCGAAGAATACACCGGTGCCGATATCGCGTCGGGCAGCTGATCCGGGACCTGTAGCCATAACGAGTGGCAGCAGTCCGAGCATGAATGCGAGCGAGGTCATGACGATTGGGCGGAAACGCAGACGGGCTGAACGAAGTGCGGCAGTGACGGCATCGCACCCCTTTTCTACCTCGGTCTTTGCAAATTCCACAATTAGAATAGCGTTCTTGGCCACAAGACCTACGAGCATCACCAGTCCTATCTGGAAATACACGCCATTATCGAGGCCACATACAAGAATACCCAAGAATGCTCCTACACCGGCGACTGGTAGCGACAAAATCACAGCCAATGGCACGCTCCAGCTTTCGTACAATGCAGCCAATACCAGGAATACAAACATGAATGCAAGCCCAAGCACCAATGCGGTATTGCCACTCTCATGCTTTTCCTGATATGAGAGTCCGCTCCATTCTACTTCGATATTTTCGGGCAGATGCTCCTTTACAATTCGCTCTAAAGTCGCCATAGCTTGTCCGGTACTATGACCAGATGAAGCTTCGCCAGAAATAGTCACCGCATTAAACATGTTGAAACGCGACATAGTGCCAGGGCCGGTAGTGTACTCCGAAGTGCCAAGTGATGTTACAGGCACCATTGTGCCGTCAGAAGCTCGAACATAGTATAGGTTGAGATTATCACGGTACATTCGATACGGAGCCTCTGCCTGAATATATACGCGGTAGATGCGATTAAACATGTTGAAGTCATTGACATATATAGAGCCTGTAAATGCTTTCATTGTTGAGAAGATATCACTTACCGGTATGCCATGTAATCGAGCCTCATCGCGGTCAACATCGAAATAAACTTGAGGAATATCGTCCTGCATCGATGTTGACAAGTCGCTGATAATACCTGATTGAGATGCATAGTATTTCAGGGTATCTACGGCATTCTTTAAGTCGCTGTAAGTAGCATCGCCGCGAGCCTCAAGCACCATTTCAAAACCGCCCGATGAACCAAGTCCGGGAATAATCGCAGGGGTAAACATGTAAACCTTGCATTCAGGGTATTGCGACAACTGCTCCTTTACTTCTTCCTTCACAGCATTTATATCACTGTTTTCGCGTTCTTCCCATGGTTTAAGGATTACAGTAAGCAGAGCATGCGCCGAATTAGTTCCTACCCGCTGTGACGAGCCGGTAACATTTAGTACATACTCCACATTCGGGTTATCCATAAGTGCTTGTATAGCACGGTCAGTAATTTTGCGTGTACGTTCAATCGTAGCGCCCTCTGGAAGTTCAAGTTCGACAGTAAAATATCCCTGGTCTTCCTGACTCATAAAGCTTGTGGGAATCAGTTCGCTCATAACCCACATTAATACAATAGCAACACCAAAGAGTGCAAGCATCCTGCGCGGACGACGTACGGACACCTTGATTATACTACCGTAAAACCTGTTACCCTTGTTGAGCCACAAGTTAATCAACCTGAATATGCGCGATTTCTTCTTTCCAACTTCGGGTTTAAGTAGTTTTGCGCACATCACAGGTGTGAGTGTCAGCGCAACCACAGTCGAGATTATTACCGAAACAGCGATTGTAACTGTAAATTGACGGTAAAGTTGACCCGTAATTCCGGGCAGGAAGCTCACGGGCACAAAAACCGCACAAAGCACCAATGACATCGCCACAAGCGCGCTTCCCAATCCTTTCATTGCCTTGGCCGTTGCCTCGTAAGGCGACAGGTGCTCTGTATTCATTATGTGGTCAACATTCTCAACCACCACAATTGCATCATCGACTACAATACCTATCGCCAGAATCAGTCCCAAGAGAGTGAGCATGTTGAGAGAGAAGCCAAATACCAGCATCACACCAAATGTACCTACAAGCGATATTGGCACCGCAATCACCGGGATAAGTGTTGACCTCCAGTTTTGCAGCGAAAGGAAAACGATAAGAATTACGAGAAGTAGCGCTTCGAAGAATGTGCGGTAGACATGATGAATCGACTCAGAGATATAAGTCGTCATATCAAAGGGTATATTGTAAGTAATACCCTCGGGAAATCCTTTTGCTATCTGCTCCATCTCAGCTTTCACAGCATTGGCCACCTCTATAGCATTGGCTCCTGGAAGCATATTGATGTTTATTACCGCCGCATTACCACCATTAATACCACTCTCGGTAGTATAACTGGAAGCTTCAAGTGATACTGTGGCAACGTCTTTTAGGCGTATCAGTGAACCGTCGGACTCTGCCCTTACAACAATATCCTCAAATTCAGATACCGACGACAATCGACCGCGAGCAATAATAGGCATTGTCATGTCGATGTCGGTGGCAGGCGCCTGTCCCAGCACTCCGGCTGCCGATTCACGGTTTTGATCCTTCAGCGCATTCTGTATATCCTTAACCGTCAGTCCAAGATTAGCCAACTTATCGGGTGAAACCCATATCTGCATCGCATAGTATCTTCCACCGACGTTTGACACGCTACCTACGCCAGGTATACGGCGTATAGGGTCAATGACATTAAGAGTGGTATAGTTGCTAAGATATACCTCGTCAAATTTCGGATCGTCGCTCTGTATTGTTATAGTCATCAATCGGCTCGCAGTCTCTCGCGATACAGAGATACCGTTTTGCACCACTTCGGCCGGAAGTCGAGATTCCGCCTTCTTGATGCGGTTCTGAATATCAACAGCTGCCAGCTCGGGGTCGGTATTGATGTCAAATGTAATCAATGCATTGAATCCACCTGAGTTGGAACATGACGAGCTCATATAAATCATGCCGGGTGTACCGTTAAGCTCCTGCTCTATGGGAGTAGCCACAGCTTGTGTCACTGTATTGGCATCGGCTCCGGGATAAGATGCAGTCACCCTCACTACAGGTGGTGTAATCTGCGGGTACTGATCGACAGGCAGACACATCAGTCCGATAATACCCACAATAAAGATGACAATGGATACTACTATCGAAAATACCGGATGCTCAAGAAAGAAGTTACGATTCATCGCTTCGAAAGTTTACTGATTTGACGACTCGTCAGCTATTTGAGCATCGATGGGATTCACCTTTATGCCATGACTTAGCTTATTGATACCCTCTACAACGATTTTTTCACCAGGCTCAAGACCGCGCTCCACAACTATAAAATTGCCCAACTCTGGACCAGTTTCGATAAAACGGCGTTCGACCACATTGTCATGACGCACTACATATATATAAGTAGCTCCTTTTTCTATCTCTATAGCCTTCACAGGTATCTGGATAGCATTTTCAAGTACGTCGAGCAATACTTTCACACGAGTATACTCGCCGGGGAGGAGGCTATGCTCGGGATTGGGCATCTCTGCGCGTACGGAGAATGTACCGGTTTTGGGATCAACCTGGGGATCGGCAAAATCCACAAGCCCTTGGTAAGGATATACCGAACCGTCGGCAAGTGTGATAGTAACGTAAGAATCCCACTTTCTGCCACCTTCAGGGGAACCTAAGTTTACATTACGTTCCTTGCTGCGTAGGTAGTCGAGCGCTGTCATCGAGAAGTCTACGCGCATTGTGTCACTCTTCACCATGGTGGCCAGTAATGATTTTCCTGTTGAAGGACCTACCAAAGTTCCTATATCAGCCACGCGTTCGGATATATATCCCGAAATAGGAGCTTTAACCTGTGTGTAACTGAGTATCAGCTCTGCTTGAGTCAAGTCAGCCTCACACACTACGACTTCTGATGTAGCTGTTTCGTAGGCTGCTATTGCATTGTCGAGATCGAGCTGTGAAGCGGCATTCTGCTCATACAGTGGTCGAATACGCTTTAAGTCGCGTTCGGCGTTGAATGCCTGTGCACGTGCCTTATTGAGTTGGGCGCGAGCTTTGTTGACATGTGCCTTATATACAAGCGGGTCGATAATAAACAATGTCTCACCTTTGTTGATATACGAACCCTCCTTAAACAACATGCTTTCCAAATAGCCTTCAACACGTGCATGAACTTCGGTAAACTGCTGTGCACGTACCCTACCAACGTACTCACCATATATACTAATATTTTCGGTAGTCACCTCTTCAACTTCTACGGTCGGCGGCACTACCTCAGTGGGTACATCCCTCAGCATGAAATATAAAGCAATGCCGGTACCAATCACCACTACCGCTACTATAGCCCACAGCCACTTAGATGTCAACCGAAAACGTGTTTTTTTCTTCTTCGCATCTGGCTGATTGACTGCATATTCTATCGCATTGGGGTTAATCTAAGTCTTGTGCAATTGTGAGGATGGATAGGGAAGACAGGT
>CAMWOD010000026.1 GCA_947175715.1 uncultured Porphyromonadaceae bacterium | reverse complement strand
ACGTAGGTGGGTATACAGTTATTCCGCAAAAATACATAAAAAAGCGTTAATCCGGCCTATGAGAGGTGAAAAATGCGTATCTTTGTGGCGTCTTAAATGATACGGAGTGCTTGTAACCTCCTAAAAAACAAGAACTATGACTCAAACACAATCTAACCCCGGGCCGCAGGGGGCTAATGGCGGCTTCTCCCCTATATTTGTGATGTTGGCAGCGCTGTTCAGCGTATGCCTGATAGTGTCCAATCTGCTTGAGATCAAGACTATCGACCTCGGTCCGCTGACGCTTACGGCCGGTGTGGTGGTTTTCCCGATAAGCTACATACTCAGCGATTGCATCGTGGAGGTGTACGGCTTCGGCCGCGCCCGGCTGGTGATATGGCTGGGGTTTGCGATGTCGCTGCTGGTGGCTGTGCTGCTGCAACTGGGCATACTACTGCCAGGAGGCGCCCACTGGGACGCTCAGCAGGCCATGGAGCGTATCTACGGGTCGGTGCCGCGAATCATGGTGGCGAGTTTCGGGGCATTTCTGTGCGGCTCGATGGTCAATGCCTATGTGATGAGCCGCATGAAGGTGCAACAGCGGGGGCGCCACTTCTCGCTGCGAGCCATCGTGTCGTCGCTGTGGGGCGAGGGGGTTGACTCATGCATATTCTTCCCGGTGGCTTTCGGTGGTGTACTCCCCTGGAGCGTGATACTGTCGATGATACTCACCCAAGCCTTGGTCAAGACTGTCTACGAGGTTATAGCCCTTCCGGTGACGCTGAGGGTGGTGCGACGCCTCAAGCGTGCCGAGCGGAGCGATGTATACGACCACGATGCCGACTACTCCTGGTGGCGAATCAAGGGTGAAAGCCGGGGTTGTGGAGCGTAATATATGTGTGTGGGCCACCTAATATGGTCAAAACTTGCGATTTATTTAAAAAAAAGTGCTTGGCATAGCTTCCAATTGAAAAAAAAGTGCGATATTTGCGCTTGCAAATTCCGCCACTTCGCCTTTGTGGGTGGTTAAGAGTTTGTGTATAAGACATTTCATAACATTATCATAAAAAATTACTACAATGACAAAAGCTGACATCGTAAACGAAATCTCACGTTCGACCGGCATCGACAAGGCCAATGTACTCGAAACCATCGAAAAATTCATGGAGGTAGTAAAGGACTCACTGGCACACGGTGAGAACGTGTATCTCCGCGGTTTCGGTAGCTTCATCGTTAAGACCCGTTCAGAGAAGACTGCCCGCAATATCTCTAAGAACACCACTATCATCATCCCTGAGCACAAGATCCCCGCTTTCAAGCCCGCCAAGGTGTTCATGGAAGATGTAAAATAATCATAAGCCATAGCTTACAGGCCACGGCCATTGACACAATCAGAGAGCATTATTATTTTTAACCATATTTTAAATCACGCGTAAAATGCCAAGCGGAAAAAAACGTAAAGGCCACAAGATGGCTACCCACAAGCGCAAAAAACGTCTGAGAAAGAACCGTCATAAGAAGAAATAAATCGGCAGCGCACCATAGGGTGCGCTGTACGAGCCACTTGCTTCTTAGTGCGCTGAAATTTCACACGCTACACAAGAACAAACCTTGAGGGGATGCTGAGATAAATAGGCTGAGCCCTGCAAGCGTTTGTTCTTAGCGTTTATGTAAACCCCTAAAAAACATGCCGCCGGCGCATACCACGCATGGCGGCTTACGCAACCCAAACAATAATGAAAAGCGAACTCGTAGTTGACGTAAAACCTACCGAGGTATCGATAGCCCTGCTCGAGGATTCGCGACTCGTATCACTCCAGAAAGAGTCGCGCGACATATCCTACGCCGTGGGCGACATATACCTTGCCAAGGTGAAGAAGTTGATGCCCGGCCTCAACGCCGCATTTGTCAACGTGGGCTACGAAAAGGACGCATTTCTGCATTATTTGGATCTTGGCTCACATTTTTCAACTTATTCCCAATTTATCAAGCAGCTCCTCGACGACCCCAAGAGCGCTATGCCACAGGTGTCGAAGATGAAGCTCCTGCCCGACATCGACAAGCATGGCTCGGTGACCGACGTGCTGCAACCCGGCGAGCAACTGCTGGTGCAGATAGTCAAAGAGCCCATATCGTCGAAAGGACCCCGCCTTACCACCGAGCTTTCGCTCACCGGCCGCTACATGGTGCTTATCCCATTCAGCGACAAGATATCGATATCGCAGAAAATCAAGACTACCGAGGAGAAGCTGCGCCTGCGCCAGCTCATCGACAGCATCAAGCCAAAAAACTTCGGAGTAATAATACGCACATCGGCCGAAGGTAAACGAGTGGCCGAGCTCAACAACGAGCTGAAGACACTCGTCAAAAGCTGGGAGGACACACTGGCCAAAGCACGGCGCTCGAAAGCACCCGCACTCGTATTCGAGGAGGAAAGCCGCATCGTGAGCGTGCTCCGCGACGTGTTCAGCCCGGCGTTCGAGAACATCTACGTCAACGACGAAGAGGTGATGTCGCAAATCCGCAATTACGTGTCGCTCATCGCCCCCGACCGCAGCGACATAGTAAAGCTCTACAAAGGCGATGTGCCCATCTTCGACCACTTCAACATCACCAAACAGATAAAATCATCGTTTGGCAAAACCGTATCCTTCAAGTCGGGAGCTTATATCATCATCGAGCACACCGAGGCCCTGCATGTGATCGACGTAAACTCGGGCAACCGCTCCAAAGCCACCTCCGACCAGGAGAGCAACGCCCTCGATGTCAACCTGCGTGCCGCCGACGAGATAGCGCGCCAGCTGCGCCTCCGCGACATGGGTGGAATCATCGTGATCGACTTCATCGACATGAACTCGGCCGAACACCGCCAAAAACTCTTTGAGCACATGCGCGAAGTGATGGCAACTGATCGCGCACGGCACAACATACTCCCCCTGAGCAAGTTTGGCCTGATGCAGATTACCCGCCAGCGCGTGCGCCCGGCACTCGACATCGAAACCGAAGAAAGCTGCCCCTCGTGCTACGGCAAAGGGCACGTGCAGCCATCGCTGCTATTCACCGACACCCTCCACGAGAAGCTCGAATACTTGATAAATACCCTTAAAGCCAAGGGATTTGTGATGTATGTCCACCCATTTGTCGACGCATACCTCAAAAAAGGCCTCATATCGCCCTACCGCCGCTGGCGCATGGAGCTGGGCCGCAGCTTCAAGATTGTGCCCGACCAATCACTGGCCTACCTCCAATACCGCGTCATCGACAAGGATGGCAATGAGATAGACCTCAAAGAAGAAAAGGACATGGCATCATCATCAACCAAAAACAAAGCCAAAGCCAAGACCCGCAACCCGCAGGAATGATCTCCCCACCAGGAGCCCATCAGAACCATTGAGAGCGTGCCACCCCAGGGTGAGCACGCTCTCTCCATAATCGAGTAGATTGATGGTGGGGGTTGGAAGTCGGGAAAAAGTTGTATATTCGCGCTATGATATGCCTTAATGATAAGTTGCAGTGAAATATTGCGCTGTGAGGTGTCATGACGGGTGATATCGCAAGGATAAATTGAATTAACCAATCATTATGGCTGAATATTACATAGTGTATAACGGACAGCAGGTGGGCCCGATGTCGAAGGAGCAGCTGAAGCTGTACGGTCTTGAGCCAAATTCACAGATATGGTGTAAGGGCATGGCCAATTGGGCTCCGGCCTATACCGTGCCTGAGCTGATGGAGGTAATCAACGGTGTGAATCAGCACCAGCCACATAATACGTATCGGCAGCCCCCGCAGCAGTCGTATCAGCAGCCGATTCTCGACTTGAATGCTCCCGCCCAGCGTGCTGTGTCGCCCAAGGACAAGGTGGTGTGCGGGCTTTTGGCTCTGCTGCTTGGCGGTTTAGGTGTACAGTATTTCTATCTGGCGCGTCCCGGAGCTGGGCTGATATGCCTGTTGCTGACGTTTGTGACGTGTGGCTTGTGGTCGGTAATCACGCTGATTCAAGGCATCTATATGCTTATGATGAATGATGCTGAGTTTCAGCGCAAGTATGTGCTGTCGACTGCTTCATTCCCGGTATTGTAAGTTCTTGACGGAAAAAGATGAAAAAATATAACATTATCAACAATTCGCTGGGGTGGCTGTGCTTTCTCATAGCTGCCACCACCTACTTGCTCACAGTGGAGCCCACTGCCAGTTTTTGGGACTGCCCTGAGTTCATAAGCCAAGGTTATAAGCTGGATATCGGCCACCCGCCGGGCAATCCTATATTCATGCTCACGGCGCGCTTCTTTATCACCGTTTTCGGCGGCGAGGCTACCAATGCCGCTCTTGCCGTCAACTCGATGTCGGCTATACTGAGTGCCGCCACGATATTACTGCTGTTCTGGACGATAACACACCTTGTGCGCCGCCTTGTGGTGAAGGATGATGCTACTGAGGTGTCGCTGACCCAGATGCTCGTGATATTCGGATCGGGTATATGCGGTGCATTGGCCTATACATGGAGCGACACTTTCTGGTTCTCGGCAGTTGAGGGTGAGGTGTATGCGTTCTCCTCGTTCTGCACGGCGCTGGTGTTCTGGCTTATCCTCAAGTGGGAAAACAGGGCCGACCAGCCTCACAGCGACCGTTATCTGATATTGATAGCCTACGTGATAGGTATTTCGATAGCGGTTCACCTGCTCAACCTGCTATGTATCCCCGCCATTGTGCTGGTGGTATATTACCGCAAGTTTAAGAATACCACGGCCAAGGGGTCGTTTATCGCCCTGGCTGTAGCGGCTGCGATTGTTGCTCTGATTCTTTACGGTCTGGTGCCTGGATTTGTGGCTGTGGCGCAGAAATTTGAGCTGTTTACGGTCAATACACTCAATATGGGTTACAACTCGGGCGTGTTGATTTATATACTGCTTCTCGTGTGCCTGTTTGTGTGGAGTTTGCGTGAGTTGTGGCTCAACCGCAATCCTCGTCTTATCAAGGTGTCGTTTATCCTGGCCATAACATTCACAGGTATACCGTTTATAGGTCATAGCTGGTTGGTGCCGCTGGCAATCATCGCCGCTATGTGCGTGTATTTCTTCTACTTCTGCAAGGAGCTGCCTCGTCGCATCCTGTCGGTGATTATGCTGTCGGTGGTGGTGATGTTTGTGGGTTATTCGAGCTATGCGCTGCTGATAATCCGCGCCAACGCCAATCCGCCGCTTAGTCAGAATCAGATTGACAATGTGTTTGCCCTCGGTTCCTACCTCAACCGCGAGCAATATGGTGAGCGTCCGCTGCTCTATGGACGCACATTCAATTCGGGTGTAGTATATCAGACCGATGAGGATGGCATGGGCTCGCCTGTAAAGGTCAACCCCGATCATACATCTTACGATAAAGTGGTGAAAACCTCTCCCGACGAGCCCGACCGCTACGTCAAGCGCGATGTGGAGTCGTCGAGCGACTATATGTACACCCCCGAGCTCAACATGCTCTTCCCGCGCATGTATTCGGCCGACCCCAGGCATAAGTCGTCATATCTCACATGGACACAGACCGACGAATCAGACATGGATATTGTAGAAGGTACAACCTATATCGATTCGAATGGAAATTCTGTGGCCAAGGAGATGATGCTCAAGCCCACATTCAAGCAGAATCTGCAATTCTTCCTGGGCTACCAGCTGTCGTATATGTACTGGCGCTACTTTATGTGGAACTTCGCCGGGCGTCAGAACGACTTCCAGGGTCAGGGAGAGCCCAATCATGGCAACTGGATTTCAGGTATTCCATTTATTGACAATCATATGCTTGGCGACCAGTCGCTGCTTCCCGATGAGCTTGGCAAGGACAACAAGGGTCACAACGTATTCTATATGCTGCCATTGTTCATGGGTATCATAGGCCTGCTGTGGCAAGCCTTCTGGTCGAAGCGAGGCATCGAGCAGTTCTGGGTGATATTCTTCCTCTTCTTTATGACAGGTATCGCCATCGTGCTGTACCTCAATCAGACACCTGCTCAGCCCCGTGAGCGCGACTATGCGTTTGCCGGGTCGTTCTACGCCTTTGCGATATGGCTCGGAATGGGAGTGGCCGGTCTGTGGGGATTCGCTTGTGACCTGTACCGCCGCTTCAAGCACAAGAAGGGTGCCCGAAGTGAAGGAGAGGCGGGAGCGCCACATCGCATCAGTCTTGGCATAGCCGTGGTAGCGGTGCTCATAGGCATATTCGTGCCCTGCCAGATGGTGTCGCAGACCTGGGACGACCACGACCGCTCGGGACGCTATGTGGCCCGCGACTTCGGTATGAACTATCTGTCGAGCCTTGATGACAACGCAATAATATTTGTCAACGGCGACAACGACACCTTCCCCTTGTGGTATGCTCAGGAGGTAGAGGGTTATCGCACCGACGTGCGTGTGGTCAACCTCGCTTACCTTACCACCCCGTGGTATGCCGAGCAGCAGCGTCTGCCCAACTACGAGGCAGCTCCTATCGACATGCAGGCTACACCCAGCCAGCTCGCTTATGAGCGGTTGCAACAGGTGATGGTGATACCCCAGAACGGATACACATACGCCACCGATGCACTGGCCGATGTATATTCGGGCAAAGGTGAGGAGATGCTCGGCGGTCGCATACGCATGCCTTACTCCCACCTGTTGATGCCAGCCAACTTCAAGGCAGCTGTGGCACAAGGCATCGTATCGGAGGGTGACACAATTCTTGCCGACGATCGTATCATGATTGACCTCAGAGAGTCGGCAGGCTTCCAGCCGGGCCGAAACTACGGCAGTCTTGACCAGAGTAACCTGCTTACCCTCGATATGATCAACCGATCGATAGCCGGCGGCTGGAATCGCCCCGTGTATTTCGCCGTGACAGTGGGTGGTGGGCCTCATTTTGTGGGCACCGACCGCTATCTGCGCCGTACCGGTCTGGCCTACCAGATGACCCCTGTAGCTCAGGAAATCAACTATAACGGCGAAACACAGTCAAGCACCGAGAAGATGTATCGCAACGTCACCGAGCGTTTCCGCTGGGGTGGCCTTGATTCAGGCAAAGACCTGTATCTCGACGAGACCGTGCGCAACATGGTGACACACCATCGCTCGGCTCTGGCCAATCTCGCCACCGACCTTATCGCCGAGGGTATAAGTCTGCGCAACTACAATGAGGCTGAGGCTAAAGAGAAGTTTAAGAAAGCCCTCAACGTGCTCAATATCATCGAGGAGAAGCTGCCCACACGCCTGATGCCATATCAGCAGCTCACATCGTTCTACTTAGTAGGCGATTACCTGGCATTGGCCAATTATCTCAACGATCCATCGCTCAAGGAGAAGGCCATAAAGATTTACAAGGACGAGGTGGCTCGCTATGCACAGCATATGGCCTATTACACAGCCATGAAGCAGTCGGGCCACGGTGCTACGCTGCAGCAGAGCGAAATGGACTCCAAGGCATGGATTTTGTACCTGCTTCTGAGCTCGTATGTAGAAAATGTTGAAGCCGATCTCGCATCGCTGCAGCAGGCTGTCGACGCTGCCAATGTAGACTTCAATCTCACTTACTTCTACAACACTCAGGCACCGGTGATGAGAGATGAAGAAGCCACCACATGGCGTATCATACGTCAGGCCGAACTGATTGACTACGACAGGATTCAGAAACTCAAGGAGGATGCCTACTATCAGATGCAAGATGCTGATGTGACCAAAGAGTCTGGTGCTGAATCTTAAAAATTGAACTATAAAGGATGCTTATAGAGCAACCTCCACTATTATACCGACTTCTGTTTCCTGAGGCGATATGGCGCATCAGTAAGCAGGAGTCGCGTGTTGTGTACCTTACGTTCGACGACGGCCCGATACCTGAGGTAACTCCATGGGTGCTCGACCTGCTCGACCGTTATGGCATCAAGGCCACCTTCTTCCTCGTAGGCGACAATGTGCGCCGCCACCCCGAGCTACTCGAGGAAATTAAACGCCGTGGGCACTCATATGGCAACCACACCATGCACCACCTGCAGGGCTTCAAGGTACACTCCCGACGCTATTTGCGCGACATCACTCAGGCCAATGAGTTGATCGACAGCCCTCTGTTTCGCCCTCCGCACGGCCTGATACGATGGTCGCAGGCCAAAGCTATCAAGGAGCGTTACAACCTGGTGATGTACGACCTCGTGACCCGCGACTATTCGCGCAAACTTGGTCCGAAGCAAGTGCTTCACAATATCAAGCGCTACACCCGCAATGGCTCAATCATCGTGTTTCACGACTCACTCAAGGCCGAGCGCAACCTGCGCGCTGTGCTCCCTGCGGCCATCGAGTGGCTTAAGGAGCAGGGGTATACATTCCTACCCATACCTATGTAGTCGCGATCGTGAAGAGCGAAGAGGTAAAACGATGGGCCGCCGAGGCAGGCGCAGTAGCTTGTGGGATTGCCACTGTGCAGCATGTTGATGCTGAGAATATTAATGCTTATCGCCAATGGGTGGCCGATGGTCGGCATGGCCACATGGAATACCTTGCCCGCTACGACCACCTGCGACTCGACCCTGCGCAGCTACTTGATGGAGCACGGTCGGTGATATCGTGCGCATTCCCGTATCAGTTGCAGCACGATTGCGCTATTGCATCTTACGCATTGGGCGACGACTATCACGAAGTGTTGCGCCAGCGGCTCGGCACAGTAGCCCAGCGATTGGCCGAAAATTACGGCGCCGCGACACGCATTTGCGTCGACACCGCACCGTTGCTGGAGCGCTATTGGGCTGTGAAGGCGGGGGTGGGATTCATTGGCCGCAACCACCAGCTTATAGTGCCCGATTGCGGCTC
>CAMWOD010000025.1 GCA_947175715.1 uncultured Porphyromonadaceae bacterium | reverse complement strand
AATGTATAGAGTCATCGGGTCTTCGCTGCCACCCATTTCGAGAATGTTTTCACGGAAAGAGCGAGCAGTTGCAGGATCAAACACGCCTTTTTCCTTGAACAATTCAAATCCATCGGCATCAAGCACCTCGGCCCACAGGTATGTGTAATATCCGGATGCGTAGCCATCCGAGCCAAATATATGCTTGAAGTAAGGTGAGCGGTAACGATAGGCAATCTCACCTGGCATGCCAAGCTGTTGAGCCACCTGTGCCTCGAAAGCATCGACATCAACATCCTCAGTTGGATTAAGCGCTCCATATTTGAGGTCGAGTAATGCGGCACCCACGAGTTCGGTAGTGGTGAATCCTTGATTATGTGTAGAAGCAGCGAGGAGCTTATTGATGAGAGAGTCGGGTATCACTTCGTTGGTGACGTAGTGGCGAGCATATTCGCGCAGCAATTCAGGCTCCATGGCCCAATGCTCATTTATCTGCGACGGAAGTTCTACGAAGTCACGGTCGACATTTGTTCCTGATTGCGAGCGCAATGCAGCCTTTGTAAGCATGCCGTGGAGTCCGTGGCCAAATTCATGGAACAAAGTCTCAACCTCGTCGAGCGACAGAAGTGACGGTTGCTCTGCGGTAGGTTTGGCAAAGTTGGCCACATTATATACAATCGGTCGTACTGACTTGCCATCACGGTCGGTGTAAGACTCGTTGAATACGTACATCCACGCACCTTGACGCTTAGAGGGTCGAGTGAAATAGTCGGTCATAAATACAGCCACGTGGTTACCCTCAGCATCTGTCACTTCGTACACATCCACGTCGGGATGATACTTGGGAGCATCAGGTATTGGAGTAAAGTTTATACCGTAAAGACGGTTGGCCAATGAGAATATACCTTTCTTCACATTTTCAACAGGGAAATATGCAGCTACCTCTTCGGTGTCGATGGCATACTTCTTCTGACGCAGTTTTTCGGCATAGTAATAATAATCCCAGGGAGCAATTTTGAAGTCAAGACCCTGCTCGTCAACTATCACCTGCATTTCCGACACCTCTTGGTTGGCACGCGCTACGGCCGGTGTCCAAATTTTCATAAGGAGTTCCTCAGCAGCTTGTGGTGTTTTGGCCATCACATTTTCGGTCATATAGGCAGCAAATGTGGGATATCCAAGCAATTTAGCCTTTTCTGCACGAGCTTTAAGAATTTCGTTGATTATGGGTTTATTATTATAATTGCCCGAACCGGCGAGGTTCATGTAACCCTGATAAATCTGCTTACGCAGGTCACGATTCTCGGCCGACTCAAGAACTGCCAGGCGTGAGGGAGCGTGCAAAGTGAATGCCCACTGGCCTGCTTTGCCGCGATTGGCGGCTTCTTCTGCCGCAACGGCGATTACACCCTTTGAAAGACCTGAAAGTTGGCCGGGGTCAGAAACAAAAACGGCAAAATCATTGGTAGCGCTCAGCAAATTGCGGTTGAACTTGAAATAAAGGTCGGCAAGCTTGGTATTTATAGCCTTCTGGCGATCCTTGTCAGCATCGTTGAGCAATGCGCCATTGCGCACAAAGTTGCGGTAAGCCTCCTCAACGGCTCTCAGCTGTGGTGTAGAATAATTCGCCGATTTTCGATTGTCATAGAGAGTTTTTATACGAGCGAAAAGTTTATCGTTCATCATTATCTCATCCGATGATTGCGATAGCATGGGATTGAACACCTCGGCCACTTCGACTATCTCGGGAGAAGATAGCGCCTCCTCTATTGAATTAAATAGCAGCGCTACTTTTGACACCTCATCACCGGCTTCCTCCATCGCAAGGATTGTGTTGTCGAATGTGGGCGCTTCGGGGTTGTTGGCTATACGGTCAATCTGAGCTTGACGGTTGGCTATAGCGGCCTTCAGAGCCGGCATGTAATCAGATGCCTGAATCTTGTCGAAAGGTGGTATCTGATATACCGTGGTGTAAGGAGCGGTGATAGGATTAACGCGCTCAGCAGCCGTTGATGTGGCTGGTACGGATGCCAAGCAGGCTCCGATAGCTGTGAATAACAATGTTCGGTTCATTTTATAAGATTAAAAGTTGTGATATTCAAGATTTATCTGTGAAATAGAATTGGGTGAACATGGGGAAATGGTCGGAATATTTCTTTTGTCCGATACGCACCCACAATGGGTCGAGAAATCCGCGATAAAGTATATGGTCTATGCGAAAGTAAAATTTATTTCCGTGATAAGTTATTGCAGGTCCAAGCCCTCTCTCTGAGTAAACGCTATGAAAATCATCGCCCATTATAGTGCGCAGAGCATAGCTATCAGGTATATCATTGAAATCGCCCGCTACTATTACATTCTCCCCACCTACGCGGTTAATTAGCTCACGCAACTCGTGTGCCTGCTTGGCACGCTCACGGAAAGCCTTGTCAAGCTTATCATACCACTGTTGGCGCACTCCCCATATTTTCCCTAACACTCCGAGGTGTGTAAAATTGTTATACATCGCACGATCGTCGTTGCCCAAGCCCCATGACGCCAGGTGTACAGCTATTACAGTGACATCACGTCCATGAATCGACACATTAAATGCCGACACCTGATTGGCAAAGCTGTTAGGCTTCTCAATTTCTATTGGTGTGATCGGATACTTGGAGAACAGGCTACTTCCCTCCGCACCAATTTTGTAATAAGGATAGCGTGTTGTCAAGCTATCGATTTGCATTTGAGTGACATGTGAGTAAAAATGCGGATTAAGTGTAAGGCATTCTATCAGACACGCCACATCAGGGTCCTCTTTAAGTATATAAGATATAGTGGGATTGGTGGTATCGTTAGGCACAACTCCAGGAAACTGTGTAAAACCAAACACATTGTACGACATGAAGGTAAAAGAATTGTCACGTAGCTCCTGCTCATCAGGCATTTTGCGAGGAAAATTGACGGGAGCATACTCCAGGATCGGACCACTGCATGCTATCAAAACAGCAGCGCACACCGCGGCGCCCCAGCGTGAAATCCATAGGCTTATTATACCCACTACAATAACTATCATTATAAATATGGGAAGGGCCATTGCCATAGTCGCACCAAGTGAGGTAATCTCGGGATTGATACAACCGCCATAGGCCGAAGCGACAAGACATATACAGCTCAACACCACACAGCACCACCATGCCACGCAGAGCACACCACGCCACCTACCCCACCCTTTCCTGGTGGATTGCGCAACGGTAGTTGTCATGTGAGGACTTACCTCAACATTATCTTTACGATCCTCCTGCTGGCCTGTTGCGTCGTCGGTCATCGTTGGTTAAGCTTATTTGAGATTTCAAAAAGAGACTTTCTTTCACGCGCATTAAGCGAAGAATATCCGCTACGTTTCACCTTATCGAGTATATTGTCAAGATTCTCCATCGATGCGTTCTGACGATCGAACGATGTGTGTCGATTCATTGAGCGAAACCGCTGCATATAATACATGCACATACCGGCGGCCACACCACCAAGATGTGTGATCAACTCACCCACCGATGCAGCTAAGGCGCCTACGCACATTACCCCCACAACTCCCACTACAATCCATCGCAACTGCATTTCGCCAAGCAACCATACCCCCAGTTGCAACCGTGGGGAAATGAACGCCGCAAAAACACCAACAGCTATCACGGCTGCCGAGGCTCCAATGAGCCCACTCCCCACCATCGACGGGAAAAAGGATGCAAAGACCGTATAGCATACCCCTCCCAATACTCCACCACACAGATAGGTGACGAGCAGATATCGTTCTTGTCCGAGAGTGACACATATCTGGCCGAAATAATAGAGCATCACCATGTTGCATGCCATGTGAACAAGGTCATAATGAACCCACATGTATGTGAATATCGTCCAGGGACGTTCCAGCAAAATATCGTTTTGCGCTGACAGTTCAAGCAACATTCCTACTCCACCCAATCCTCCAAAAATACACAACCGTAGTATAACCCACATCGCCACATTGGCGATTATGAGCCAACCCACAATACCGGGACGACTGAGATAATGCTTAATAGAAGTCATTATATCGATTTAAGGTACCGTTGTTGCGCCACCACAGTATGATAATCACGCCAATCAGCATGCCACCCAGGTGTGCCACATGAGCTACATTGTCGGCGGCATTGTTGCCAATAGCCTGGAGCAATTCGATAGCCGCATAACCGATGATTACCCATTTTGCCTTAACCGGAGCTATGAAATATAGGTATATGCGTTGGTTGGGATAGAGCATACCGAAAGCCAGAAGCACACCATATATTGCGCCTGAAGCACCGACGATAGGAGTATTGATGAGCTCGGCAACACGTAGTGATGCCGGTTCATAGGGTAAGTACCGTCCCTGCTTTGCCAGTTCAATCATTTCGCTTGTCAGATACGCCTCATAGTGCGAAATCATAATCGCAAATACGCCAAGCTGAATCAATGCAGCTCCAAGTCCACACGACAGGTAATAGATAATGAATTTTTCTGACCCCAGCCTCCTTTCTATCACCATGCCAAACATCCACAGAGCAAACATGTTGAAAAACAAGTGCGTGAAATTGGCGTGTATAAACATGTAGGTCAACAACTGGGCTACATTGAAATCTATCGACGTGAAATAATGCAGCGCCCCGTACCGGAATAGTGGGTTGCCTATCGAGGGAATCTGCATCGCAAGCCATACTATCACATTGATAATGAGCAGATTTTTAGTTACAGGGGGTATATTGGCGTAAGCTCCTAATCTCATTTCTTGTAAAATATTTGTAGTGGCATTACCGCCACTGTGTGCATATACCGCGAAGATAACGATTTTTTTTGATCCACCGGCCTTATCGGTCAATCACTGCTTTAGCAGCCTCTATTGGACGCCCCATAAACATCGTGGCCATATCGGCAAATTTATCGGCATCCTCGGTTGTGAAGTAGCGATGTTGCCCTCCACGAGTGCATCGGGCATCCATCTCGGGGTGGCGATACAGGTAGTCAACCAGCGACTCCGCAGTAATTCCACCCTGAGTCACTATCTCAATATTATGTGGGGTATATTCGCGTATTTTGTCGTAAAGTAGCGGATAGTGGGTGCATCCCAACACAATGGTGTCTATATCGGGGTCAGCCGTCAAGAGCCGATCTATTTCCTGTTTTACAAAATAATCGGCTCCCGGATTGCCCGACTCACGGTTTTCGACCAATGGCACCCACATAGGGCATCCATGCCCTGTGACTTTGAACTCGGGATATAGTTTTGCCACCTCTATATCATAGCTACGGCTCTGAATAGTGCCGGGCGTACCAAATATTCCGATATGGCCATTAAGTGTTATTGAGCCGAGAGCCTCTACTGTGGGTCGGATCACTCCGAGCACTCGGCGGGTTGGGTCGATATGTTGCAGGTCGCACTGCTGTATAGTTCGCAGGGCTTTGGCCGAAGCCGTATTACACCCGAGAATCACGAGAGGGCAACCTTGTTCGAAGAGAAATTTCACTCCTTGTAGCGTGAAATGGTAAACCGTGTCGAACGAACGTGTGCCATAAGGGGCTCGGGCATTGTCGCCAAGAAAGATGTAATCGTAATCGGGCATAGCATCTTGTATCTGTCGAAGTATGGTGAGACCACCATAACCCGAATCAAACACACCGATTGGACCACTAATACTTAATTTCTTTGTTTCTTCTTCAGCCATCTGTATTGCATTACACAACGCAAAGATAAGGAAATTTCCCAACTTTTTCGTAACTTTGCAATACTATGGATGCACGGAGGCAATACATCGCTATCGACCTAAAATCGTTTTATGCGTCGGTTGAGTGCGTTGAGCGTGGACTCAACCCGCTTGACGCTTGCCTGGTGGTAGCCGACAAGAGCCGCACCGACAAGACCATCTGTCTTGCCGTATCGCCTGCGCTTAAAGCATTCGGCATTCCAGGTCGTCCCCGACTTTTCGAGGTGATACAGAAGGTGCGTCAGGCCAACTATCGGCGCGGTAAAAGCTGCAAATCAACATCGGGCAGCGAACTTGCTAAAAATCAACAGCTCGCAATCGACTATATCGTAGCCACTCCACGGATGCAGCTTTATGTCGATTACTCTACACGCATCTACGACATATACCTGCGACACATCGCCCCTGAAGACATACATGTGTACTCCATTGACGAGGTACTGATTGATGCCACGTCATATCTTGCCAGCACTCGCATGAACGCTCACGAGCTTGCTATGACCATGATACGCGAGGTGCTTGCCCAAACGGGCATCACAGCTACTGCCGGAATCGGCAGCAACTTATATCTCAGCAAAATAGCCATGGATATCGTGGCCAAGAAAATGCCTCCCGATAAAGATGGTGTAAGAATTGCCGAACTCGACGAGAAAAGCTATCGCCAGCGACTATGGTCGCACACCCCACTTACCGACTTTTGGCGAATGGGGCGCGGCACAGCACGTCGCCTTGAGGAAGTAGGACTTCGCACCATGGGCGACATTGCCCGGGCATCGATCGACCATGAAAATTGGTTTTTCAGCAAATTTGGAGTCAATGCCGAACTCATTATTGACCACGCATGGGGTTATGAACCGGTGACAATGGATTACATAAAGTCTTATCGGCCCGACACACGGTCGATGTCAAGCGGCCAAGTTCTAACCGAACCATACCCTATCGATAAAGCCAGAACTGTAGTGCGTGAGATGGCCGATGAAGTA
Organism: uncultured Porphyromonadaceae bacterium; assembly: GCA_947175715.1. Taxonomy (GTDB): domain Bacteria; phylum Bacteroidota; class Bacteroidia; order Bacteroidales; family Muribaculaceae; genus JAJPXC01. Next base: position 2,247 of record CAMWOD010000025.1, on the reverse strand, counting down.
GCACTTGACCTTGTCGACCATCATCTTGTGGCCGACCAGATCACGCTTACTATTGGATACGACATCGAAAATCTCACCAACTCCTATATCCGCGAGCAATATACAGGCAGAATCACTACTGACCATTATGGACGGCAGGTGCCGTATCATTCACATGGCACCATAAATTTCCCCAACTACACATCATCGTCCAAATCTATTATCGGCCATGTAACCGCGCTTTTTGATCGTATCGCAAATCCTATACTGCTTGTGCGTAGGCTCACACTCTCTATCAATCACCTTACACCAGAGGGTCGCATCACAACTCCAGTCAAGGAGATACAGCTCGACCTATTCACCGACTATGACGAACTCGAACGTCAACGTAAGGCAGCTGAGGAGGACCTCGCCCGAGAACGTCGCCGACAGGAGGCAATCCTATCGCTGCGAAAACGTTTTGGCAAGAATGCCGTGCTTAAGGGTTTAAACTTTGCCGATGGCGCAACACAAAGGGAGCGAAACCAGCAAATCGGTGGTCACCGAAAATAAAGTTAACCGCATGATATAATGGGAGAATACGACGATATCATGAATTTGCCCTATAAAGGGGTAAAACTGCATCAACCAATGAAGATGGAGATGCGTGCCGCTCAATTCGCTCCCTTCGCCGCTCTTACAGGACACAATGCTGCAATTGCAGCTACAGCACAAAGCCACATTGAGGCTTACAATAAATCTAACATCGACGATGACGAGCAGAATGAATATCGCCACGATACTGACATTTGAATCACCGGTAGGCCCCCTGCTATTAGGAGAAGCTGGAGGACAGGTGTGTCTGTGTGACTGGATTAAAAGCAAGAATCACGATGCCAAAGTGAAGAATATCGCCCATCGTCTTCAAGTCTCCTTGCATAAAGGGAGCAACCCCACCCTATTGATGGCGACTGAGCAACTTCAAGAGTACTTTGAGGGTCAACGCACCGAGTTTGACTTGCCAGTAGCTATGTGCGGCACCAACTTTCAGAAGGAAGTATGGCGTCAACTCCTACGTGTGCAATATGGCACTACTGATACTTATGCTCATATTGCTCATGCCATAGGTCGTCCAACGGCCGTTCGTGCAGTAGCCAATGCCATTGGTGCAAATCCGATTTCGATTATCGTGCCTTGCCACCGTATCATCGGCAGCGACGGATCACTTACCGGATATGCCGGAGGTCTTAAAGCCAAACAATATCTACTTGCACTCGAACGTTAATACCATACTCAACAATACCAGTCAATGGAACGTCGGGACTCGCAGATAATCAAAGGCATTGCCATATTAATGATGCTATTTTTGCACTTGTTCAACCGCATGAACAATGTAGAACTGTGCCAACCATGGGTTTGGATTGGTGGCGAGCCCCTTGTATATATACTTCGACAGGCTTTCAATCCAGTATCTTTTTTCCTTATCGTAGGTGGTTATGGCTTATATAAATCGTATGAGAAGGGCGACCGCAACCGTTACAGCAGGGTATTTAAGCTATACGTGCATTATTGGATAATTTTCTTGATATTTGTGGGTATCGGATGTTTTATAAAACCCGACGTCTTCCCATGCGGGTTATTCGATTTTCTATCCAACATCACTTGCTACCACAACACCATAAATCACGAAATGTGGTTTATGCTCCCCTATGTCGGTTTATCTTTGCTTGCCCCCATAATATTTCGCTTTTACAGTCGCTTCAATTTCTTGACAATACTCCTTGTCACGCTGGCACTATATTCCATTCTCACCCAAGTAATACTAAGCAACTTAAAGTGGTTTTACGCTCATTATTGGGTTTACAATCCCACTCTGGTGCTTCATCTTCTTTACTTCTTCAGCCTTGGCGCACTGGCGGCAAGAGCACACATCTTCGAGCGTCTGCGCAGGTGGGTAGATAAGAGAGTACAAGCACGTGGCGAAGAATCTGCCGTACGTCGTCGCTTGCTAGCAGGCGTACTGGCATGGAGCGCAATCATCGCACTCATCATTATAAATTGCCATTGGGAATACAATTATTTCTACGCTTTCGGTATAATTTCGTGTATTCTCGTAGCTCCAATGCCTGAAATTGTGAAGGGAACTTTGGCATTGCTGGGCAAGCACTCAATGAATATGTGGATGATACACAGCTGGTGGTGTTATTACTTATTCCGCGACTTCACTTACTCATTTCGTTACCCGCTTATTATCTTCCTAATGCTCGTGGCTATATCTCTGATATGCTC
>CAMWOD010000024.1 GCA_947175715.1 uncultured Porphyromonadaceae bacterium | reverse complement strand
GTACGACCCTGACGCTCCCGACGAGGGACGCGATCCCGAATCCATAGCGCTTCACTATGCAGGGTCGGTTGACTATGTAGTCGATGGAGGCACCGGCATGCTCGAGCCGTCGACAGTGGTTGATCTCACCGACTCGTCCGCACCACAAGTGATACGCCAGGGAGCAGGACAGTATTAATCCAATGATTTTCCCTCGATTTTCGCTAATTATGGGTCAAAGCGCTACTTTCATCAAAAAAATAGCTAAATTCGCGAATTGATTTTACCTTGAACTGATAAACAATTAGACAGGTAAACACTTAAACACATAAACAGCCAAACACTTAAAATCAACAATATGGCACAGCAAGAAGACGTCTTCAAAAAAATCGTTTCACACGCCAAGGAATACGGTTTTGTGTTCCCATCATCCGAAATCTACGACGGTCTGTCGGCAGTTTACGACTACGGCCAGAATGGCGTAGAGCTCAAAAACAACATCAAGCGCTACTGGTGGGACGCCATGACACTGCTTCACGAGAACATCGTAGGTATCGATTCAGCAATCTTCATGCACCCCACTATATGGAAAGCATCGGGACACGTTGATGCCTTCAACGACCCCTTGATCGACAACCGCGACTCGAAGAAGCGCTACCGCGCCGACGTGCTGATCGAGGAGGAGATAGCCAAGCTGGACGACAAGATCAACAAAGAGGTTGAGAAAGCCCGCAAGAAATTTGGCGACGCATTCGACGAAGCCCAATTCCGCGCCACCAACCCCAGAGTACTTGAGCGTCAGGCTCGTCGTGACGCACTCCACGAGCGTTTTGCCAAGGCCATGAACGACAATGACCTCAATGAGCTGCGCCAGATCATACTCGACCAGGAGATCGTGTGCCCCATCTCAGGCACCAAAAACTGGACCGAGGTGCGCCAGTTCAACCTCATGTTCAAAACCGAGATGGGCTCTACAGCCGACGGCGCTATGACCGTGTACCTACGCCCCGAGACTGCCCAGGGTATCTTCGTCAACTACCTCAACGTGCAGAAGACCGGCCGCATGCGCATCCCGTTCGGTATAGCTCAGATAGGCAAGGCATTCCGCAACGAGATTGTAGCTCGCCAATTCATTTTCCGCATGCGCGAGTTCGAGCAGATGGAGATGCAATTCTTCGTTCGTCCCGGCGAGGAGCTCAAATGGTTCACACAGTGGAAGGAGTGGCGCCTGAAGTGGCACAAAGCCCTTGGTCTGGGTGATCAGAAGTATCGCTACCACGACCACGAGAAGCTGGCCCACTACGCCAACGCCGCCACCGACATCGAGTTTGAGATGCCTTTCGGATTCAAAGAGGTAGAGGGAATCCACTCACGCACCAACTTCGACCTGTCGCAACATGAGAAATTCTCAGGCAAGAAGATACAGTATTTCGACCCCGAGCTCAACGAGAGCTATACACCCTACGTCATCGAGACCTCAATCGGCGTTGACCGCATGTTCCTGAGCGTACTTTGCTCAAGCTATGAGGAGCAGGCTCTCGAAAATGGCGAAACCCGCGTAGTGCTCCACCTCCCTGCTCCCCTCGCTCCTGTAAAGTGCGCAGTTATGCCCCTGGTGCGTAAGGATGGTCTTCCCGAAAAAGCCCGCGAAATTGTCAATGACCTCAAATTTGACTTCGCCACTCATTACGACGAAAAAGACTCAATCGGCAAGCGCTATCGCCGCCAGGATGCTGTAGGCACCCCCTTCTGCATCACCGTTGACCACCAGACTCTTGAGGACAATACCGTGACACTGCGCGAACGCGACTCAATGGAGCAGACACGCGTCAACATAGCCGACCTGCATCGCCTCATCCACGACCGCGTGAGCATCAACACCTTGCTCCGCAAGCTCGGCTAAACTATCGTATTCTCTCACCCATAAATACACTACACATTGAAAATCCAACCGATTTATATCACCCTCGCCATCGTAGCAGCGGTGCTAATCATAGTATGCGGCATGGGATGCTCCACCTACAACGGTATGGTAGAGCTCGACGAGAAAGCCAATCAGGCCTGGGCCAACGTGCAGAATCAGTACCAGCGCCGCGCCGACCTCATTCCCAACCTTGAGGCCACAGTAAATGCCGCAACTCAGAATGAGAAGGCCGGCATGGCCGAGGTAACCAAAATGCGCACCGGCTACCAGGACCTCAACAACGCCCTCGACAGCGCTAAGCTATATGGCACTCCAGCCCCCGGCACTCCCGAGGCAGTGGCTCAGGCCAAAGCCCAGCAGCGCGTCGATGAGGCTTACAAGATCTATATCAACGCCGTACACGAGGCTTACCCCAACTTCAAATTCCCTGAAAGCTTCATGAAGATGCAGGATGAGCTTGCCGGCACCGAAAATCGCGTAGCCACAGAGCGCACCCGCTACAATGAGGCTGTCAAAGACTACAACGTGAAAATTCGCCGCTTCCCCGCTGTGATTTTCGCCGGTATATTCAATTTTGACCCCAAAGAGCCTTTCAGCGCCGACGCCGGTGCTCAGAACGCTCCCAAAGTATTCAGATAATGCGCAAATTTCCTCTATTATGCCTGCTGGCAACCTTGATGGGATTGTTGGCTATAAGCTGTTCGGACGATAACAACTGGAAGGATTACACCGAATGGCGCGACACCAACAATGCCTGGCTCGCCCTTATGGCCGAGAAGCTCGACACCGACGGGTCGCGCTACTACACTAAGCTTGTGCCCGACTGGGATCCCGGTGCCTACGTACTGATACACTACTTCAACGACCGTGCGCTCACAGCCAACAATATCTCGCCCATCTACACCTCTACTGTGGATGTGAAATACGTGGGCATGCTTTATGATGACACCGTATTCGACTCATCGTTCGACAACACCCAATATGGCGACTCAATATATCGCGTGGGTGTCAACGGTGTGATTGAGGGTTGGACCATAGCGCTCCAGGATATGCATGTAGGCGACTCATGTGAAGTGCTGATACCCTATCAGCAGGGGTACGGAGCCAACGGTAGCGGCATCATCCTCCCCTACTCCGCACTGAAATTCGGCATCAAGCTTGTAGATGTGCCAGCCTACGAAATACGCTGATACACACCGACTTTAAAAGAGCACAGAAATTACTGGTGGCGCTAAAGCAAATTTAGCGCCACCAGCCAAACGCTCTAAAGGTAAAAGAGATGAAAAGATTTGCACGCGACTGGATGCTGGTCATCGCTATGATAACCGGTGTGGTTGCTTACTTTGTATTTATCAACATCCCAGCACTTGAGCGACACCACATACTGGCACGCAACGCAGTCAATATACTCCAGCCGGTATTGATTTTCTGCATGCTGTTTCTCACCTTCCTCAAGGTCGACTTGAAACACATACGCTTGTGCCCATGGCACTTGTGGCTGCTTTTGGTGCAATGCGGACTTTTCGCAGCGATAGGTTCAATACTGATACTGATGCCGCATAGCGGAGTACGAGTGGTGCTCGAGGGCGCCATGTTGTGCCTGATATGCCCCACCGCCACGGCCTCGGCCGTTGTGACCCGCAAGCTTGGAGGTGATGTAAACCACATCACCACATATATTATATTGATCAACATAGCTGTATCGCTCACCGTCCCTGCGCTGGTGCCCTATATCCACCCCAACGACTCAATCTCTATGACCACGGCAACTCTCCTTATCATGGGGCAGGTTTTCCCCCTGCTGCTTATGCCGCTGGCTTTAGCCATATTTGTGCGTCACCTGCTGCCGGGACTTCATTCTCGGCTGATAAAGCACCCCGACTTACCATTTTATCTGTGGGCAGTAGCACTGTCGTTGGCTATAGTCGTTACAACCCGCTCCATAGTTCACTCCACGGTATCGCTCGACACTCAGATATGGCTTGTGGCCGTTTCGGCCATATGCTGCGTATTCCAGTTTTGGCTTGGGCGACTCATCGGTGCAGTCTACTCCGACACCGTCACCGCCGGACAGGCGTTGGGTCAAAAAAACACCGTGTTTGCCATATGGCTGGGATATACATTCTTCACTCCGGTAACAGCGATAGTGGGTGGATTTTACAGCATTTGGCATAACCTCATCAATACATACCAGCTCTACAGGCATGAGCATCACCACCCACAGGCCTACAATAAATGACAATTAAATTTATACTTTTTTAGCAAAATCCATTCTAAACCATTTACACCCGACGGGGTCATATTTATCGTAAATACCAATCGTTTCAACTTCAAGTAATGAATAAACGCCTCCTACTCCTTGCGATCCTACTGTTGACGATAGCAACGTCGGTTTGTGCAGTAGTGATCAAGGGAACACTTGTAGACGAGAACAACCAGCCTATGATCGGTGGCACACTCGCTCTGCTCCACCTCCCCGACAGTTCGCAAGTGAAAGCCGTCGCTTCCGATTTCGACGGTAAATTCTCTTTCAGCGACGTGAAATCAGGCAAGTATGCCATCCGTTCAACCTATGTAGGCTACGCCACACAGATCACCCCCATCACCGTTGGGCAGCAAAACATCAATCTCAAGCCCATCACCATGCACAACTCATCGATTGTGCTAAAAGAAGCCACAGTCACCGCCGTCAAAACCCCCGTGAAGGTGATGGAGGACACTATCGAGTACAATGCCGACACCTATAAGACACAGCCCAACGCCGTGGTTGAGGACCTTCTGAAACGACTCCCCGGCGTGGAGGTTGACGCCAATGGCAAAATCACAGCCAACGGTAAGGAGGTAACCAAAATTCTTGTTGACGGCAAGGAGTTTTTCAGCGACGACCCCAAAGTAGCTTCTAAGAACCTGCCAGTCAACATGGTTGATAAGTTGCAGGTGGTTGACCGCAAGAGCGACTTGGCCCGCATCACAGGCGTTGACGACGGCGAAGATGAAACCGTGATCAACCTTACGGTAAAGAAAGGCATGAAAAATGGATGGTTTGGCACGGCCGAGGCCGGCTACGGCACTGACGACCGCTATCAAGCCACATTCAATGTCAACCGATTCTACAACGACAACCAGTTTACGCTGCTCGGAAGTGCCAACAACACCAACGATCTGGGATTTACCGACGGCAATGGCAACCGTTTCCGCCGCTTCGGAGGGGACCAGGGTATCAATACCTCTCAGTCGCTTGGTCTTAACTTCAATATTGGTAACAAGGAGATATTTCGTGTAGGTGGCGATGTGATGTACTCGCACACCGACCTCGAGTCGCAGAAATCGCAAAACCGACAGTATCTATTCCCCGACTCCACATCATATTCACAAAGCTACACTGATTCGCGCGACCGCGGTCATAACGTGCGTGCCGACTTCCGCATACAGTGGAAACCCGATTCGCTCAACACCTTCGACTTCCGTCCCCGATTCTCGTTCAATCACAACGACTCGCGTTCGATCGACTCGACACTTACACTTTCAGGACTCCAAGAGCTGGTGACACGAAGCTACAACACCAAAAGTTCGCTGGGCAACTCGTGGGAAGCCAACGGCGAAGGCACGTTCAATCACAACTTCAAGTCGCATCCTGGTCGCAGCTATTCAATCAACTTCCGCTACCAGATGTCGAATGTGCGTGAAAAGACCAACACTTACTCTCACAACCTGTTCAAGCTCTTCAACGACTCAATCGACGCATACGACCAGTTTGAGGACAACCACACCTGGAGCAATCAGATTCAGGCCCGAGCCACATGGACCGAACCACTTGGCGACGCCAAAAAAGGGCGTTTCCTCACCCTGAGTTACAATATGCGCTACCGCTGGAACAATGCCGACAAGCTCACCTACGACCGCAACCTCACATTCCCCGATGGCCCCTTTGGCGATCCCATGGTCGACCCCGAGCTGCACTACGTCGACTCGCTATCCAACTCGTTCCGCAACAATTTCTTCACTCAGGACATTCGTCTCGGCTTCAAGCTGGTGAAGAAGGCATACACACTCGATGCCGGGCTCTCGCTCGTGCCGTCGATGCAACAGAGCTACAATCTCCTCAACTCCGACCGCAATATACCTCGCCGCTGGGTGTGGAACTTCGCCCCATTCCTGCGATACCGCTACAAACTCGGCAAAACAAGGTCGATAATGGTCAACTACCGCAGCCGCTCATCGCAGCCGTCGATGGCACAGTTGCAACCTGTACCCGACTACTCCAACCCTCTGCGAGTCGTAGTAGGTAACCCCAACCTCAATCCATCGTTCACCCACTACATTCGCATGCGCTTCCAGGACTTCAACGCCGACGCTCAGCGCTCGATAATGCTGATGGGCGACGCCCAGGTGGCACAGAACACTATAGTGAGTCGCACTGAGTACAACTCGCTCACCGGTGGGCAGACCACCACCTATGCCAATGTCAACGGAGTGTGGTCGCTCCGCTTGATGAATATGATTTCACAGCCGTTGCGCAACAAGCACTTCACCATCTCCAATCATCTATTTGTCAACCTCAACCATTCAGTAGGCTACAACAACGGGCTGCGCAACAACTCTATGGCTACACGCCTTTTCGAGTCATTCTCATTCGCATGGCGTCCCGACAACGTGGAGCTTGAGCTTCGTCCCAACTACTCATTGCAGCTCACCCACAACTCACTCCCCAATATCTCCACCCCCACAATCCAATCTTATGGCGCCACATTCAACGGCACCTACTATACACCGTTCGGCGTAGTGCTCGCTACCGATGTGAGCTATACGGGCACAACCGGATATGCCAACGGCTACAACCAGAACACATGGATGTGGAATGGATCAATATCCTATCAATTCATGCACGGCAAAGCCGCTACCGTTGCCCTCAAGGTTTACGACCTGCTGCAGCAGAAGCGAGACATATCGCGCACCGTCACAGCCAACTTCATAACAGACGAGCGCTTCAACACGCTCACCCGCTATTTCATGGTGACATTCACCTACCGATTCAACTCATTCGGACAAGGCAACCAACCCGAACTTCGCAACGATATGCGTCGAGGGCCCGGCGGACCTCCTCCAGGCATGAGGCGTAGATAACGCATATAGCACCAAACAACGAGGGCTGGCACCTGTTATTCGATCAGTGCCAGCCCTCATTACATTTATAACATTCTACTTCTGCGGAGATAGCAGACGCTTATACTCACCTGGAGTGTTGAGCATCTTTAAGGCAGCTTCCACGTCATAGTCGTGCTTCAACGACTGTATCACCTCTCCCCTGTCGCCATAATAGCGGCTTATAATCTCCGCGGCAAGCACCTCCGACACCTCCTTGCGGTTGTTGTCGAGGTCGTCGCCGAGGTTGTGCTTCATCAAGCCTCTCAGCACCTCAATCTGAGCCTTTGTTTCGTCATTGAGATACCCCTCGGTTTTCGCCACTTTCTCAAGGTCGTCGAGCATGGTATCACACACCTTGTCGTAGTTGAACTGCTCAGGGTCGATAAACGCCTTGAAATCCTCAAACATCTCGTCGGTCACCTCAAAATCAGTAGCCGGTGCTATCGAGTCATGAGTGGCTGAATACTTGTTGGCATAATCAAATGCCCAATTATCGGCCATGATATTGTAGAGCAATCGCGAGCCATCGGGCAGCTCCACTTCAACGTCGGGCTTAATGCCGCCACCGTCGCGCACTATGCGCCCTGCATTGGTCTTAAACTCATGAGTGAGCGAGTCGGGGATGCGCCCCACCGAACCATCTTCGTTGCGGTGAGAATAGTCGATGGCCTGTATCAGTCGCCCCGAGGGTATGTAGTATTTGGCTATCGTCACCTTGAGCAAGCCATTGTAGGGTAACGGACGCGAGCTTTGCACCAGCCCCTTGCCGAATGAGCGCCGGCCCACGATCACCGCCCTGTCAAGATCTTGCAGCGAGCCTGCCACTATCTCCGATGCCGATGCCGAGCCGCTATTGACCAGCACCACCAATGGTATGTCGACATCAACGGGCTTATTCGTGGTCTTGTACACACGCTCGTTCACCTGCCCCTTGCCTCGAGTGCGAAGCACCTCCGTGCCTTTGGGTACGAAAAGGCTCACAAGGTCAACGGCTCCGTCGAGTACCCCACCACCATTCGAGCGCAAGTCAAGCATTATGGTGTTGACCTTGGGATTGCTCTTAAGGTCGAGCAATGCGGCTTTCACCTCGGGATAAGTCTTGTCGCTGAATGTGGTCACATCAATATACCCGATGCTGTCGTGAATCACTCCATAGTAGGGCACGGGGTGAATAGCAATCTTTTCGCGCTCCACCGATATAGTCTTTATCGAGTCCTCAACGTAGGGGCGCTTGATGAGCAAGTTGACGGTGGTACCCGACTGGCCGCGCAGCCGATTTGACACCTTGTCGGTGGTCCACCCCAGCACCGTGTCACCGTCGATGGCGATTATCAGGTCACCGGCACGCAATCCTGCCTTACGGGCCGGTGAATTGTCGTATGGGTCGGAGATGTACACATTATTGTCTTTTCGGCGCATTATATAGCTGCCGATACCACCGTATTCACCCGTCGAGATTGAGCGAAATGCCTCTTGTTCATCCTCGGGTATATACTCGGTGTATGGATCAAGCTCCATAAGCATCATGTCGATCGCCGTGCGTATCGTCTTGTTGGCATCGATTGTGTCGACATACTCCGTCTGCAGATTTTTCACCACGCTTGAGAATATGTCAAGGTTGCGCGACAGCTCTGCCTTGTCGCTGCGGGTGGCGGCACTCATTGCAATCGATACCGCCACAATTGCCCCGGCCAAATATGTGGACTTTTTCATATATCTTTTATTTCAGTGTAAATAATGCAGCTGACTGTTGCTACGCGTCGCCATCGCTACCGATAGCCGGCCAATCGCTGCGTTTAGTTGGGTCAAAATTAGCGAAAAATGATATAAAATCATTGAAGACGCATATTTTTTTCGAGAAAAAGTTGTGCAAGTAAAAAAATGTGTGTACTTTTGCCACGCAATTCCCCGAAGGGGGTGAGCATTCTGCTTCAGTAGCTCAGTTGGTTAGAGCACCTGACTGTTAATCAGGGGGTCGTTG
>CAMWOD010000023.1 GCA_947175715.1 uncultured Porphyromonadaceae bacterium | reverse complement strand
GTGTTCCCCGGTGGCTATGCCAAGAATCTCCAGTGCCGAGGCTCCATTATCAACATGAGTGTCAAATTCCTGCCAGGTTGTCACGGTGTTGGCCGTAGGTCCTTCTTCACGGAAGCTGAAGGCTTCACGCGAGCCGTATTTGAGAGTCTGCTTCTTCACCAGATGGGTCAGCGTATTGGGGAACGGGCTTTTAGTCATTTTTGCTCATTTTTTAGTCAAATTCGGGGCAAAGGTAGACAGATTAATCCGTTTTTACGGCAGCGGGATGCGTTTAAATGAGCAACGGTTAACATTCATTTTCGTATTGCATAAAAAGTGTTAAATGATGCAAAGCGTTGTAGTGTGGCGTAGATTCATTAATTTTGCACTCAAAATTTACTCATATTATGGATTTTGACAAGCTGACACAACGCCGAGGCACGGCGTCGTATAAGTGGGATACGCCCGATGATGCTGATGTGCTCCCTCTGTGGGTGGCGGATATGGATTTTCCCACTGCTCCGGCGGTGATTGATGCCTTGCGTCGACGTGTTGACCAGGGTATCTTTGGATATACCAAGGTGCCAAAGGAGTATTATCAGGCGGTGGTCGATTGGTTTGCCAATCGTCACGGGTGGACAATTGACGCTTCACATATTTTATATACATCGGGTGTAGTGCCGGCCCTGTCGGCTATTATAAAAGGTCTCACCCGACCTGGCGACAAAGTGATAGTGCAGACTCCTGCTTACAACTGCTTTTTTTCATCGATACGAAATAATGGATGCCAACTCGCTGCAAACCCACTGGTATATCATGCCGATGGCACATACTCAATCGATTTTGACGATCTTGAGCGACTGGCTTCCGACCCCGAAACCACCTTAATGATATTGTGCAATCCTCACAACCCCGCGGCTCGCGTGTGGACACGTGAGGAGTTACGGCGTATCGGGGAGATTTGCAATAAAAATAATGTGACGGTGGTTTCCGACGAGATTCATTGCGAACTCACATTCGATGGCTACGCATATACCCCTTATGCCTCGCTGAGCGATGAATTGGCGTGGCATTCGGTGTGCTGCAACTCTCCCAGCAAGGCATTCAATACCGCCGGATTGCAGATAGCCAACATTGTGACACCTGACCCTGTGAAGCGTGCTAAAATCGACCGGGCTATCAACGACAATGAGGTATGCGACGTAAATCCGTTCGGTATCGTCGGTCTTATCGCAGCATATACACAGGGAGGGGAATGGCTCGAGGGGCTTAAGAAATATCTGTGGAGTAACTATCAGTGGATCAAGGAGGCGTTCGAAACACACCTTCCACAGTTGAAGCTCACACCGATTGAAGCCACCTATCTGCTGTGGGTCAACATAGCCGCTACGGGGCTTAATTCCGACCAGCTATGCGACACACTGGTGCGCGAAGCCCGGGTGATGCTGTCGCCCGGTAGTATTTACGGCCCTGGCGGTGACAATTTTGTACGTATCAACCTGGCTACCCAGCGCTCGCGCCTTGAGGATGCATTTGAGCGTATGTTGCCTATACTATCTTCGCTACAGCACTAATAGCCGCAAAACCAATGGCAGCATCTCGCGATAAGCTCTTGGCAATGATACGCAATGGCCAGTCCATGACCCTGGGCCAGCAGTTGCGTCTTACTGCCGTGCTGAGTTTCCCCGCTATCGTAGCACAGCTATCTACTATAATCATGCAGTATATCGATGCGGCTATGGTGGGCTCGCTTGGCGCCACGGCGTCGGCCTCGATCGGGCTGGTGTCGACATCGACATGGCTATTCTGGGGTTTGTGCTCAGCAGCCGCCATGGGTTTTTCGGTGCAGGTGGCCAATCGTATCGGTGCCAACGACTATCGCGGAGCACAGGAGGTGGTAAAGCAGTCGATAATACCATCGTTGCTATTCAGCGTGTTGCTGTGTGTGGTGGGGCTGATAATTGGCCCCTATTTGCCTTACTGGCTTGGAGGTGACGAAGATGTGGGGCCGGGGGCGTCGCTCTATTTTATGATTTTTACGGCGGCGCTACCGTTTTTTCAGGTAAACTATCTTGCAGGTGCGATATTGCGCTGTTCGGGCAACACGTTCTTCCCTGGTGTGGCCAATGTGGGGATGTGTGTGCTCGATGTGATATTCAATTTCTTCCTCATTTTCCCTTCCCACGAGATTCCAGTGGGAGTTACTACACTCACCCTCCCCGGAGCGGGAATGGGGGTGGCCGGAGCCGCATTGGGTACAGCTTTGGCCGAGGCCGTTACCGGATTGGTGGTGGCATGGTATCTGTGGAAACGAAATTCAACCCTTAATATGCGTGGTTTCCGTGGCACCTTTATCACTTCGCGCCGTTGCCTGGTGCGAGCACTTAAAATAGGCTTGCCGCTTGGAGCGGAGCATCTGCTGATGTGCGGAGCGCAAGTGCTCATCACCGCCATTGTAGCGCCATTGGGGCGGGTGGCAATTGCCGCCAACGCTTTTGCTGTGACAGCCGAGAGCCTGTGCTATATGCCTGGCTACGGAATCAGCGAGGCAGCTACCACGCTTGTGGGTCAGAGCCTCGGAGCGGCCCGGCATGAACTCGCGCGCCGGTTTGCTGCTATCACAGTGTGGTCGGGTGTGCTGGTAATGAGCTTCATGGGTGTGGTGATGTGGGTTTGCGCGCCGCTGATGATGGGTATTATCTCACCTGTGCCCGAGATATGTCAGGCTGGAGTGGAGGTGCTTCGCATCGAGGCGTGGGCCGAGCCTATGTTTGCTGCGTCGATCGTGGCTTATGGCGTATTTATCGGCGCAGGCGACACATTGATACCCAGCTGTATGAATCTTGGGTCGATATGGGCGGTGCGTCTCACGTTGGCCGCCTGGCTCGCACCCACGATGGGATTGCGAGGGGTGTGGATAGCGATGGCGGTCGAATTATGTTTCCGCGGCGCCATATTCCTGTTGCGACTCCGCACCGACTACTGGATGCACCATCTCACTGAAAAAAAGTCGATATCTTGAAATAATTTGTAAATTCGCGGTCTATTTATTAAGGCATAATTGAAAATGAAAGTAGCTGTTGTTGGCGCAAGTGGCGCTGTAGGACAGGAATTCCTACGTGTACTCGACGAGCAGAATTTCCCTGTCGATGAGTTGTTGCTATTCGGGTCAAGCCGTTCAGCCGGACGTACTTACACATATCGTGACAATGAAGTGAAGGTAAAACAGCTGCGACATGAACCTATGGACTTCGATGGCGTTGACTTTGCGTTTGTATCGGCCGGCGGCGATGTGTCGCGCGAGTATGCCGACACTATCACCGGGCGTGGTGCACTGATGATTGACAACTCTTCGGCTTTCCGCATGGACCCCGAAGTGCCCCTGGTGGTGCCCGAAGTCAATGGCGACGACGCTTTCATAGCCCCCAAGCGCATTATTGCCAATCCCAACTGTACCACAATAATCATGCTTGTGGCATTGAAACCAATCAACGATCTTTCGCCGATACGCCGTGTGCATGTGGCAAGCTACCAGGCAGCATCGGGAGCGGGTGCGCAGGCCATGCAAGAGCTTGAAGACCAGTATGGGCAGCTTGCACGAGGCGAGGATGTAAAGATAGAACACTTCGCCTATCAGCTGGCAAGCAACGTGATACCTCATATCGACTCATTTACCGACAACGGCTATACCCGCGAGGAGATGAAGATGTACTACGAAACAAAAAAGATAATGCATGCCCCCGGACTTGATGTGAGTGCCACCTGCGTGCGTGTGCCGGTGATGCGCGCTCACTCCGAGGCAATATGGGTAGAAACCGAGCGTCCGATACCTCTGGCCGAAGTGCGCGGCGCCTTTGAGACGGCGCAGGGCCTCGTGCTGGTAGATGACCCTGCCCGCAAGCTTTATCCCATGCCTCTCGATGTCACAGGTACCGACCCCGTGTATGTGGGGCGACTCCGACAAGACCTCGCCAACCCCTGCGGCCTGTCGTTTTGGGCCGTCGGCGACCAGATAAAGAAGGGGGCTGCGCTCAACGCAGTGCAGATAGCCCAGCATATTTTGGCTCATTGAAGCCCTGATTGAATAAATGCGTCATCTACTGCACGATGACGCATTTTTGTATACATCGTTCCCAAAATCTCAGTAACAAATTTTTTTTATGCGATATGTTTGTGGTTTAAGGGAATATGTTTACATTTGTGGCAGAAATATTGTGTAGCAACTTTTATTCCTTATTTATCCATAAAAACCACAGAGATTATGAAAAAAATTCTACTCTCATTGGCTTGCGTAATGAGTCTTGGCTTTGCGGCCAGCGCGCAGACTTATGAGGCAACCCCGTTCGCCGATCTGCAGACCGGCGACGTCGTAGTTGTAGTTGATCAGAATGGTAAGTATGCCATTCCCAATGCAAAGGCTACAACTAATGGTTCAGTGAAAGCTGTGTCAGTAACGCTGAGCGATGACAACAACACCGTCACCGCCGACAACATTGACGCTTTCACATTCACAGTGACCAAATCAGATGCTGGTTTGGCATTCGCATCTACAGCTGACGAAGCTAACTCCCTTTATTGCATCAACAACAATAACGGAGTACGTGTAGGAAGCACAACAAAAGACAACGTCTTCACCTTGTCGAATGATGGTTACCTGTACAATGTCGGTCAAAAACGTTATGTAGGTGTTTACAACAAGCAGGATTGGCGTTGCTACACCTCTGTTCACGACAACATCAAGGCTACAAAGATTGCTTTCTACAAAGAGACAGCATCAGCTTCTACAGTCTACAAGCCAACATTCTCTCCCGCAGCCGGTGAGTACTACGAGGCTCAGAATGTAGAAATCCTTTGCTCAACCGAGGGCGCTACAATCGAGTACTCTTTCGACAACGCAACCTGGACAGCCTATACTGGTCCCGTCACCGTTGACAAGAGCCTCACTCTCTACGCTCGCGCTTCGAAGGATGGCGTTACCGCTGAGAGCTCAGCCGCTTATGTTATCAAGACTTTGGCCAAATATGCTTCGATCGCCGAGATGATGAGCATGGAGCTTCCCGCCAAGGGTGCGAAGTCTGATGTATTCGTTGTCAACTTCGACGCAACAGTAGTTTATCAGAACGGGGCTTACACCTACCTCTATGATGGTAAGGACTACACCCTCTATTATATCGCAAATTCAGGTCTCGAGAAGGGTAACACCCTCAAGGCTGGCTGGCGTGCTCAAATCTCCAACTACAACAACCTTTATGAGCTCATCCCCGTCACCACTCCTGAGAAGGGTGCCGATGTTACCACATTCCCCGAGCCCGAAGTTGTTGACGCTGCTGCTCTCACTGCCGAGAATCAGTCAAAGTACATCAAGCTCCAGAAGGTTGTAATCGCTGAGGCTACTCCCACCACTGCTACCGCATTCACTGGTACAATGGGCGACGCTACAGTTAACTTCTACAACCGCTTCACTTTGGCGGCTGCTGAACCCGGTACATACGACATCACCGGCTTCATCGCCGTTTACAACTCTACCGTTCAGATATACGTAGTAAGCTTCGACGAGCCCGCCGAAGATCCCGAACCCGAACCCGTATTCACCGGCAAGCTTACCGTAGCCGAGGATGCACCCTTCGAACTTAAGATCGACTGGGAGCAGGCTAATCCCGAGGATTGGGCACTGAACATCGGTCGTGGCGCCACAGGCCGCCCAAACGACAAGGCAGTCTATGTGAACGCCTACACCGTCAACAAGATCTACAAGATGGACGCTAAGGGTGTCACCGAGTACATGACCACCGACGGTATCGGCACATCGCTCGCATCGGACAACGCCGGTAACCTGTTCTGGCCCGCAGGTGTCGCAGGTTCAAACTTGCAGTCACACGTATTCAAGGTCCTTCCCGCTGGCAAGGCCTCTATGGATGACGTGGTAACCATCACATGCGATGAGCCCGGCTCAGCTGGTGCCCAGCGTGCCGATAACTACGGTCGTGCCCTTGGTGACTTCTTCTCAGAGGAAGGCGCTATGGTATACACAACTCCCAGCACCGCTACCTATGTAGACGCATACTGGATCAAGAACGGCGAGGCAGCCGAGGCATCAACCTCGCTTGAGCTTCCCGGCGCAAACAACACCTTCCAGCGCGCACAGCCTTGGGCAACCTCAGTTGAGGAGGCCGACGCCACCGGCGCATGGGATATGTGCTTCTATCTGTACACAGCCAACGGCAACACCATCTACTACCCTAACGAGGACTTCGACGGCTTCGCATCAGTAAACCGCGTTGACCAGCGCTCGGCCATGGCCTTCGACTGGTTCATGCTCGGTGGTGAGTCATACCTCGTTTACGGTGCCAAGCTCCCCGGCAAGGGCGCTACTTGGTGCAACGGCGACATCGTGATTGTACGACAGAGCGACAACGCCATCGTAGCCAGCTACGAGGCAGCTATCGAGAACCCCTCAGGCCAGGCTTACGCAGGTATCTCTTGCTTCCCCAACGAGGACAACAACTCAGTGACCATCTCAGTATGGAACAGCCGCTCAGGTGCTTATCAGCTCACCGCTACTCTTCCCCAGGAGGAGGTGCCTGCTCTCTACGCTGCTTACGGCGGTCAGGGCTGGAACCCCGGCGAGCCCGTTGAGTTCAACTACGCCGACGGTATCTATTCTTACACCTTCGCTGAGGGTACAGGCTCATTCAAGATGTCAACCACCAAGGGTGTTGACGCCAACGACTGGGCTGGCTTCGAGGCAGGCGTGATCTGCGTAGCCGACGACAAGAAGATTGAGGACAATACCGGCGAAACCAAGTACGCTCTCTATGTAGGCGGTAACGCCGATATCGCATTCGGCTACACCGAGGGTCAGTGGACAGCTTATGTTGACCTTGCCAACGGTCTTATCTGGGCTACCAACGCTACCGACAAACCCGCCGCTTCAGGCAAGCTCTATATCGTAGGTATCGATGGCACATTCGATGCAGTTAACCCCACCGAGTTGGCTTACGATGAGGCCAAGAAGGTGTTCACCATCGATGTTCCCGCCGCTCCTTACGGCTTCAAGCTCTCTACCGAGAAGGGTAGCTGGGATGCATTCAACGCAGCTGGCTTCCACACCGATGGCGATATCGTGCCCAACGTAGAAACACCTCTGTATGCCGGTTCACCCAGCGGCAACATGAACACTACCGCTACCGCTCCCTACACTATCGAGGTTGCTGGCGACTACTCAACTATCACAGTTGTTAAGGCCGAGGAGATCAACGTGCCCGCTTCACTCGCGGTGATTGGTGAACTTTCGGCCGGCAAGTGGAACACTACCGCTGTAGCTCCTCTTACACTCAAGGAAGACGGTTACACCTACTATGGTGGCGTTGAAATGGCAGGTGGTTGGTTCAGCCTCTGCGAGAAAGCAGGTGCTAACGCTAACGACTGGGGTGGCATCGGCACACGCTATGGTGCAGCTACCGATGGTACTAAAGTTGAGCAAGACATCCTTGTTCCTTTCCAGCCCAGCAGCAATGCATTCGATATCATCTCATTCTCTGCATACCCAATGACAGTATACTTCACAGTAGACTTCAAGGAAATGAAGCTTATGGTTAGCCCAAATCCCACTGGCGTAGAGACAATCGAAGCTGACAACGATGCAACTGCCGAGTACTACAACCTGCAGGGTATCCGCGTTAACGAGCCCGTTAAGGGTCAGCTCTACATCGTTCGCAAGGGCAACGAGGTATCTAAGATCGTACGCTAATACAATGTAATCTCTGATGCTCATGCGAGCATCTACCAATAGCGGGGCGCGGCCATCAGGTCGCGCCCCCTTGCTTTATTGACCTTAACACCCTTAGCCTTTAAAGACATTAAGGATCTTAAAGTCTTTAAGGATATTTGGGGTGAAAGAGCTACAAACGGCAAGAAGGCCCGGTGCTTCGCAGCACGGGGCCTTCTCTGTGTTTCATGTTAGTTAAATATTATATATTGTAGGAGACAATATTATGTTCCGAATTGCTTTGCAAAGATACGTAATAAATCAGGCGACCGCAATAGCTATGGGTCGCCTGACAACATTGTTTAACTATTAAATAGTGAAATTTAAATATGTGGGCAGCAAATTGGCACTACTCGTTCATTGAGCGAAGCAGCTCATCGTTGTCGGTGGTACGCTCCATGCGGTCTTTGATAAATTCCATTGCCTCGATGGAGTTGCGGTCGGATAGGTAGCGGCGCAGAATCCACATGCGGTTGAGTGTTTCCTTACGGAGCAGCAGGTCGTCGCGGCGAGTGCTCGATGCCATGATGTCGACAGCGGGGAAGATGCGCTTGTTGGCGAGCTTGCGGTCGAGCTGCAGCTCCATATTGCCGGTGCCCTTGAATTCTTCGAAAATCACTTCATCCATCTTTGACGAAGTTTCGGTAAGTGCGGTTGCAATGATGGTGAGTGAGCCTCCACCCTCGATATTGCGGGCTGCGCCGAAGAAGCGTTTTGGCTTTTGCAGTGCGTTGGCATCGACACCACCCGAGAGTATCTTGCCCGATGCAGGCTGCGCGGTGTTGTAAGCGCGCGCAAGGCGTGTGATGGAGTCGAGTAGTATCACTACGTCGTGGCCACACTCTACCATGCGCTTGGCCTTTTCGAGCACTATCTGAGCTATCTTGACGTGACGATCGGCAGGCTCGTCGAATGTCGATGCTATCACCTCGGCGTTGACCGAACGGCTCATGTCGGTGACCTCCTCGGGGCGCTCGTCGATAAGGAGAATCATGATGTAGGTTTCGGGATGATTTTCGGCGATTGCGTTGGCAATGTCCTTGAGCAGGATGGTTTTACCGGTTTTGGGAGGTGCCACGATGAGTCCGCGCTGACCCTTGCCGATGGGTGAGAACATGTCGACCACGCGTGTTGACAAGTTGTTGGTGCGTCCCGAAGTGAGGTCAAATTTCTCATCGGGGAATAGTGGGGTGAGATGTTCGAAAGGCACGCGGTCGCGGATGAACTCGGGTGAACGTCCATTGACGAGAGTTACCGACGACATGGGGAAATACTTGTCGTTTTCGCGCGGCGGGCGTATTTTGCACTCCACGACGTCGCCCGATTTCAGCCCATACTGCTTGATCTGCTGCTGGGGCACGTAGAT
>CAMWOD010000022.1 GCA_947175715.1 uncultured Porphyromonadaceae bacterium | reverse complement strand
TTCCCTTGGCGTGACTTTTGTGCTTTTCGTGGGGATCTTGATGGGCCATTTCGGCTATATTGTCAATCAGAGTGTGCTGAAGTTCGTGCGCGAATTTGGCCTGATTCTCTTTATTTTCTCCATAGGTCTGCAGGTAGGACCCGGCTTTTTCTCCTCGTTCAAGAAAGGTGGTGTGCGACTCAACGCCCTGGCTGTACTTGTTATAGCGCTCAATGTGCTGATAGTGCTTGCCATTTACGGCATCGAGGGTGGCAACACATCGATCTCGGCCCTGGTGGGTGTGATGTCGGGTGCTGTGACCAATACTCCCGGTCTTGCAGCCGCCCAGCAGACGGTGGCCAACAATGCCGATGCGGCCAATACGATGGCTATGGGTTATGCGGCTGCCTATCCACTTGGAGTGGTGGGCATCATACTGGCAATGTTTATTATCAAGTGGATATTCCATATCCGTGTGGAGGATGAGGTGAAGCAGATTGAGCAGGAGCGCGAGGAGTCGACGCTGCAGCCTCATATCGTCACATTCGAGGTGACCAATAAGCTTGTCGATGGTCAGTCGCTCGTGGAGCTCCACCGCATCATCAACTGCAACTTTGTGGTGTCGCGCCTCATGACCACCTCGGGCGAGGTGATCATACCTACATCTACCACTACGATACACCCCGGCGACAAGCTCTACGTGGTGATGTCGCCAGCCGACGAGGATAAGTTTAAAGCCGTGCTCGGCCCCGAAATCGAAATGGACTGGAATGCCCTCACCGTGCAGGGTGCCACCCCCGTGGTGTCGCGCCGCATATTGATTACCAAGAGCGAGTTTAATGGCGTGCCCCTCGGCTCGCTGCGACTCCACAATGGTTATCGCCTCAACTGTACACGTGTCAACCGCGCCGGTGTCGACCTGCTCGCATCGGCTGAGCTGCGCCTGCAGATGGGCGACCGCGTCACTGTGGTAGGAGACCTGCAGGATATAGAGCGCCTCGCCTCGCGCATGGGCAACTCAATGAAGCGCCTCAACCAGCCCAACATCATCACCATATTCGTCGGCATCATGTTCGGTATCATACTCGGCTCTATCAACCTGGGCTTCGGTATGAAACTTGGACTTGCCGGTGGTCCGCTCGTTGTGGCAATTCTGCTTAGCCGTTTCGGCTACTGCTTCAAGCTCGTCACCTACACGTCGTCGTCGGCTTCGCTGCTGATGCGAGAGTTGGGTATATGCTTGTTCCTTGCCTCGGTGGGTATAGCCGCCGGCGAGAAATTTGCGGCCACGGTGTTCAATCTCACCGGTATGTGGTGGGTGATATGGGGCTTTATCATCACCCTGCTCCCGTTGGTGATTGTAGGTATCATAGCCCGCGGCGTTTACAAAATCAATTTCCTCACTATCATGGGTCTCTTTTCGGGTGGATATACCGATCCCCCGGCCCTGGCCTATGCCAACTCGTCGACCGACCACGACCAGCCTGCCGTGGCTTATTCTACAGTCTACCCGCTCACTATGTTCCTCCGCGTGGTGGCCGCCCAGGCATTGATATTGGCATTGTTCTGATTAACTTTTTTTGGTTGAGATTGTTATAACACTACAAGCAATGTAGAATTATGACAACCTCAACCGATACAACCCCCCGACACACATCCGAAGCCAAGCGCATCATAGAGAATGTGCTGCGCTTCGTGCTACCCCTTGGGGTGAGCGCATGGATGCTCGTGTGGTTGTTTCAACGCATCGACTTTGCGCAGATGTGGCAGCTTATCACCCACGGCGTGGACTATTGGTGGCTGGTGCTGATGATGATTATCACTGCGATGAGCCACGCTATCCGCGGCACCCGTTGGGGCATACAGCTTGCCGGGGTAGGGGTGCGCCCACCGCTTATGACGCTCTGGGTGAGTATTTTCGGTGCCTATTCGCTCAATCTGCTCTTTTCGGGCGTTGGTGAGGCTTGGCGCGTAGTGTATATATCCAGGCGTGAGCATACGCCCCTGGCCACGGTAGTTGGTACTGACGTGGGCGACCGCCTCTCGGATGCTGCGGTTATCATGCTTCTGCTGGTGCTCATGTTGGTGGTGGCCCGAAGCTATGTCGCAGAATTTTTGATGCGATTCCCGCTTGGCCGTGATTTCGTCGGTTTTGTGAGCAATCCATGGCTATGGATCACGTTGGTGGCGCTTGCCGCCGGAGTATGGGCGATGCTGCATTTCTTTAGTGGCGCATCAATCGTAGTCCAGTTTAAGAAATGCTGTACAAGGATATGGCATGGATTTGCAGTGCTCTTCACTATGAAAGGTAAATGGGAGTACCTGTTGCTCACTTTCGGCATCTGGACATGCTACTTCATGGAAACCTACGTCAGCTTCCAGTCAATGCCTGCCACGAGGGCACTGTTCACTCCAGAGCTTGCCTATGGATTTCTCCCCGGACTGGTGTGCTTCGTGTTCTGCTCGGTATCGATGGCTATCCCGTCGAATGGAGGTCTTGGGCCGTGGAATATCGCAATGGTCTTTGGCCTGACACTCTTCGGGGTCAACATCACCGACGCCACCGCTTTCGCCATGCTCATGTGGAGCGCCCAATCACTGATGCTCATCCTATTAGGCCTCTACAGCGCCGCCTACATCTCCATCACCAACCGCCGCTCCAAGTCGAGCGCTAACGGTGGCCGAAGAAGCGGTCGATGATTGCGGCGAGGGCGCCATCGCCGGTGACGTTGCAGGCGGTGCCGAAACTGTCCATGGCTATGTAGAGTGCGATCATCAGGGCATTCTGAGCCTCGGTAAAGCCCAGTATCGACGACAGCAGGCCAAGCGACGCCATGATGGCTCCGCCAGGTATGCCAGGGGCGGCGATAATCGTAACTCCCAACATGGCGATAAATTGTGAAAACATGCCGATGTCGTAAGGTATGCCTTGCAGTATCATCAGGGCCAACGCACACGCCACAATCTTGAGCGTGCTGCCCGACATGTGTATCGTGGCGCACAATGGCACTACAAATCCGGCTACGTCCTCCGAAATCCCCATCTTTATAGCTTGTCGCAGCGTCACGGGGATGGTGGCGGCCGACGACTGGGTACCCAACGCCGTGAAATAGGCCGGCATCATGGTCCACAGCATCTTGAAGGGATTTTTATGGGCGAAAGGCGCTGCTACACAGTATTGTATCACTAATATCAGCACATGCATGGCGAATATCACCAGTATCACCTTGAAGAAGGTGGATAGTATCACGCCGACCTGCCCTTCGACGGTCATATTCAGGAAGATACCCAATATGTAGTAGGGTAGGAGGGGTATCACAACACGGTTTATGGCCATTGACACCACATCGCGAAACTCGCTGCAACCACGCCGTAGTGCGTCACCCTTTACGAATGCGGCTCCGAGTCCCACCATGAATGCCAGCACCAGGGCTGTCATTACGGGCATAAGCGCGGGAATAGGCATCGTGAAATAGGGAGTTATTGTGTCGGTCTCGGCAAGCGTTATGCCCACTTCGTCGTTTAAGCTTATCAGTCCAGGGAAGAGCCATGTGCTGGTGAAATATGAGAAATATCCGGCAAACAGAGTAGCGAAATAGGCAAGCAAAGCGGTGGCCACCAGCATTTTCCCTGCTCGTTTGCCCAAGTCGGCGATAGCTGGAGTCACGAATCCAAAAATGATGAGCGGTATTAAAAAGCCTAAGAATGAGCCAAATATCTCATTGAAAGTGGCGCAACAACGGGCTAACCAGAGTGGTGCGACATGCCCCAGGCCGATACCTAAGGCGATAGCTATTATGATTTTGACCAGTAGCGGTATGCGTGAGTAAAGTTTCATGGCAGCGCAAATATAGCAAAAACCTCAAAATTGACTACCTTTGTGCATCAAATGTTTCACACAATGCACCCACAATTTATAGAAAGTATCGCCAATATACCGCATCTGCTCGAGGCCCTTACCTCGACTGATCCGGTGTCGTCAATTCGCCTTAACCCCCGCAAATTACATACGGGGGACGGTGGCACAGAGGTGGTGCCGTGGTGCGAATTTGGCCGCTACCTGCTTGAGCGTCCGAAGTTTACGCTCGACCCGGCGATGCATCAGGGGTGCTATTACGTGCAAGATGCCTCGTCGATGTTCATAGCCTATGCTATCAGGCAGATATGCCCTACAGACAGTGCGCCATTGAAATATCTCGACGCCTGTGCTGCTCCAGGGGGTAAAACTACGGCTGCTATCGATGCGCTCCCTGACGGATCGCTGATTGTGGCTAATGAGTTTGACCCCCGCCGTGCGCAGATTTTGAGCGAGAACGTGGCTAAATGGGGGTATCCCAACGCTGTGATAACTCGCGGCGATACTTCGCAATTCCGCAAGTTGAAGGGGGAATTTGACATCGTGGCCGTCGATGCTCCATGCTCGGGAGAGGGGATGATGCGTAAGGATGCTGTGGCGGTAGAGCAATGGACTCCCGAGCTTGTGGTGCAATGTGCTGAACGACAGCGTGAAATCCTCGATAACGTGATTCCATCGCTTCGCTCGGATGGCTATCTGGTTTATTCCACTTGTACGTTTAATCGCACAGAGAATGAGGATATAATCGATTGGCTCACTGAGAACTATCCGTTTGATGTAGTGGATATCTACATCGACCCATCGTGGGGTATCGTCACCACCCCTCAAGGGTATCACTTCTATCCATCCAATCTCAAAGGCGAGGGGCTATTTCTCAGTGTGTTACGCTTGAGAGATGGCGCTGTTGACGACTCACGCAAGAAGGTGAGCGCACCTAAGGGTGAAAAGAAACACCCGCTGCAGTCGTGGATAGCTGATAGTGACAGATTTGTGATTGAAGAGACTGGAGATCAGGTGATTGCTATTCCAATAGCCTACTATGGCGACATAATGCGCTATCGCAAGGCTTTAAATATAGTGAGTCAAGGGATTCTACTGGCTGTAAAGAAAGGGCGCGACTTTATCCCAACACAGCAATTGGCATTGTCAACTACTCTGAATATCAGCGAATTTAACACTGTGGAAGTAAATCTTGATACATCGCTGAGCTACCTGCGTCGTGAAGCACAGCAGCTACCTCCCGACACACCCCGCGGCATCGTACTGCTCACCTACGAGGGGTGGCCCCTCGGCTGGGTGAAAAACCTCGGCAACCGAGCCAACAATCTTTATCCCGATGCTTGGCGTATTCGCCATTAACTTCCAATAGCTGTGGCGATTACCTTTGCTATAGCTGGGATTGACATGCGTGACGAGTCAAACGACATGTGGTAAGTGGCAGCTTCGCCCCAGGTGTGGTCGGTGTAGAAGTTGTAGTAGTTGGCTCTCAGCCGGTCGATTTTGCGGGCCATCGATATTGCCTGTGCCGGTGTGAGTTTGCGCCCCATTTCGTTCTGACGCTTTAAAATGCGCTCCACTCGTTTTTCAATCGGTGAGTGTACAAACACCGACAATACGTCGGGCCGGTTGCGCAGCACATAATCGGCTGTACGCCCCACGATCACACAATTGCGGGTATCGGCCAGGTGGCGTATCAAATCGGCCTGGGCACCATAGATATTCTCGTCGCTGATGGGTGTCGAGCCTGAATATATTGAGTATGAGCCCATACCGTGGTTGAAGCTGAATATGCCTGATATAAACGAGGGCGCTTTCTCGTCGGCACGCTCGAACAGCTCGGGGTTCAGTCCCGCCGACACAGCGGCCTGGGTCAGTAGCTCCTTGTCGTAGTATTCGTAGCCCAAGATGCGGGCGAGTTCCTTGCCGAGCTCACGGCCTCCGGCGCCAAATTGTCGGCCAATAGTTATTACCATGGTATTTAGAAGATTATCGGATTTTCAGGGGTGGAGAGATATTTTGCTATGACAAGAGTTGAGATCAGGCGCTCCAATTTCATGTCGCGGAATTGGAGGGTGTACTCATTGGCGGCCCGGATGATTCGCCCTGCCACATCAGGGTTTTCGTCAAGCCATTTCAGGCGGTCGGGCAGGTCGGAGAAGTCGGGCGCTACTTCCAGATAGTGCACGTCGGGCTTAAGTCGCCCTTCCATAAACCATGTTTCGTATTCGGGTCGGGGCATCACGGCCACCGAATTAGACGACATGATCCATTTGAGGTTGGAGGCCACATCGTTGCCCTCTACGGCAAGTATCCACTTGTATTGCAGTTGCTGGGGGATGGTCATGCGTGGAGCGCGCCACTGTTCACATCCGTGGCGGTCGGTGTCGCCCAAGTCAATCATGGGGTTGCCGAAGTACTGGGTGAAAAGTAGCTCGCGCTTCGGCTTACCGGGCACTTTCCCTCGGAATATTGCCTGCGACCGCTTGAGGTGGTAGGGCGTTTTGTCGTTCACCCATATAAAATGGCGCACCTGGTTGAGGCGCAGCAGCACGGAGTTGGCGTTGTCACCCTCCACGGGGCGGCTCTTGGTGAGTGATGGAGCCTTGGCAACTTGCGTAATATCGCCAGGCAAGAAGTTGATGCGAGCAGCGGGGTCGAAGGGGCGCATCCATTGGCGTATGTCGTAGTAATACGTTGAATGACAGCCGTTGCCTTTGTGTATCTCGCTCCAGGGCTTAGCTCCATCGCCAAGATTGATGTGGAGTGGGTCGAGCTTGCACAGATAGTCGACGCGCTCACGTATCATGGGCCAGTCGGGTCGAGCTTTGGCTTCCTTGACAATACGCTCGATGTCGGCACGTCGGGCAGGCCACATCTCCCTTGCGATAGCTCGCAGGAAATATGGCCATTTGGCGTTTTTGCCGCTATGGAGGTCAAATAGAAAGCTCATCGGAGGCGCATCAGGATAAGTGATAGCGCAAAAATAGCGATAAATTCGCAAAAGTCGCTATATTTGCCCAAAATATCGAGCTATGAACGACCATAAGATTTCGGCGGTGCTCAACACCTACAATGCCGAGGAGCATCTCGACCGCGTGCTGTCGGCCCTGAAGGGGTTTGACGAGATTGTGGTGTGCGACATGGAAAGCACCGATCGCACCCTTGAAATAGCCCGTGCGCATGGTTGCCGTATCGTCACATTTCCCAAGGGAAATATCAACATTTGCGAGCCTGCGCGCAACACCGCCATCCAGGCTGCCACTCACCCCTGGGTGCTG
The DNA here is from genome assembly GCA_947175715.1 of uncultured Porphyromonadaceae bacterium. GTDB lineage: Bacteria > Bacteroidota > Bacteroidia > Bacteroidales > Muribaculaceae > JAJPXC01. The sequence goes on along the minus strand of CAMWOD010000022.1, from coordinate 2,120 downwards.
GTGGTTGACGCCGATGAGGTAGTCACCCCCGAGCTCCGCGACTATCTGTACCACACAATAGCGCTCCCCGACCCCCCTACAGCCCTTAAGGTGGCGTTGCGCAACATGTTTCTCGACGAGGAGGATAAGTCGCGCTATCCCGACTATCACATCCGCTTCTTCCGCCGCGATAAGGTGAACTGGCCCCCCACGATCCATTCTATACCACAGATCGATGGCACCATCGACAAGGTTCCTTCCAATCCCCGCTCACTGGCGATGATACACTTTCCCCACTCCACCCTGCGCATCTTCCAAAAACAGGTCAACTACTGTGAGAATGATGCCAACCGACGTCTTGCCAAGTCGGGCAAGGTGAGTCTGTTAAGGCTGATTTTCCGTCCCAAGTGGGATTTCTTCAAGCGATATATACTTCACGGGGCCATACTACGCGGGCGCACCGGCTACATTCAGGCACGGCTCGATTCGCAATACCGCTTCATGGTGTTGGCCCGACTCTATGAAAAGCAGACTCTTAGCCAAACACGCCATAAATCCAATTGATGTTAACGCATCCCAGCCATACTTATTTTGTAAGCCAAAACTACAGCTATGAAAAAGAAACTCGTTATATCAACCGGCGCAGGCATCAGCGCCGAGAGTGGCATCTCCACCTTCCGCGACGCCGGAGGGCTGTGGGAGAAGTACCCCGTGATGGATGTATGCTCGGCCGACGGCTTTGAGCGCAACCCGGCGCTTGTACATCAGTTTTATAACGATCGGCGCAAGCAACTCCTTGAGGCTAAGCCCAATGCCGCCCACTACGGATTGGTTGACCTTGAGAAAGATTACGATGTATATGTGATAACTCAGAATGTCGACGACCTTCATGAGCGCGCGGGGCAGCAAAATGTGCTGCACCTCCACGGCGAGCTGATGAAGGTGCGATCGCTCACGCACCCCGAGCGCGTATACCAGCTCAAGCCTGAGGCCTGCGCCACTACCCCCGATACGCGCGACCAGTATGGCGACCCGGTGCGTCCTCACATAGTGTTTTTCCAGGAGGCGGTGCCCAACTTCGAGCCTGCTACCGAGCTGGTAGCCGAGGCCGATATATTTGTGGTGATAGGCACCTCGCTCAACGTCTATCCCGCAGCGGCGCTTATCAACTATGTGCGCCCCGGCACACCGATATACTACATAGACCCCAACCCGGCACGAGTCCCTGCCGGGGTCACCGTCATCGCCGAGCCCGCCACCCGAGGCGTCGCCACTTTAGCCCGCCTACTCTCCCAACCAATTGAGGGTTAAGTGGTGGCGGAGCGGATTACGAGGGAGGCGAGAGTGAGGCCGAAGATTCCGGTGATGTGGGCTAACGTGCCGTTGGGAGTGTGATTGCCATCGTCGGTGTGGTAGGTGATGGCGTTGCGTACAAGTTCGGGTGAGTAGACGCACTTGAATTTGTGGGCCGGATATTGGCCGGTGCGCTTGAAGCGGCGGCGTAGTGCAGCCGCGAGGGGGCATCCCTGCACCTTCCAGAATTCAGTGACATCGATCTTCATTGGGTCGAGTTTGAGCGCCGCTCCCATCGATGAGAATAGCACAGCCGGGCGTGCTTTGCATGCCTCGAGAATCAGTTGTGCCTTATCGGGCACCGAATCGATTGCGTCGATTATGTAGTCGTATTGTTCGAGATGCCATTGTGCGGCATTCTCGGGGGTGAAGCGCTCGGCTATGGCAGTGATTCGGGCTTCGGGGTTGATTGATAGTAGCCGGGTGCGCATCGCCTCGACTTTTAGCTCTCCCATGGTGTCGATGGTGGCCGGCAACTGACGGTTGATGTTGGATGGAGCGACGGTGTCAAAGTCAAAAAGTGTTAAATTTCTAACCCCTGAGCGCACCAATGTTTCGGCGCACCAACTTCCCACACCGCCAACTCCGAATAGTATTACGTTGATTGACTGTAGTTTGTGATAAGCCTCGGTGCCTATCAGCAGTTCGGTGCGATTTTCAACCATAAAATTCCTGAAAAAATCTTGTTACAGCGGTGAACCTTTTTATGTCTCCGCCGTTTTAATAGTACATAGCAAAATTACTTTTTCCATTGCAATAAAAAATGTAATAATGATTGGTTTATTAAC